>NZ_DATFIP010000052.1:0-35955 GCF_035270045.1 Salibaculum sp. | reverse complement strand
TGGTTCGACTGCTACGACGCCCGCGAGATCGGCGAGGCGCTGGAGGCGGGCGAGGCCGTCGGCTTCATGGGTGTCAAGAACATCGAGTACGGCATCGATCGCATCGTCGCCGTGATGCCCGACGGGCGCGGCTTCGCCTGGCACCAGATCAACCGCTGCGGCGAAGTCGTCTTTGACGGCGAACCCGTCCCCGCTGACTGCCCCGAACCCCCGGAGACCGACTGACATGCCTGATCTTCTGATCGAACTCTTCTCCGAGGAGATCCCCGCGCGGATGCAGGCAAAAGCCGCCGCCGACCTGCAGCGCCTTGTCACCGACGGGCTGGTCGAGGCCGGTCTGACATACGCGGGCGCGGGCGCCTTTCACACGCCGCGCCGCCTGGCCCTGTCGATCGAGGGGCTGTCGGCAGAAAGCCCCGACACCCGCGAGGACCGCAAGGGACCGAAGGTTGGCGCGCCGGACAAGGCGATCGAGGGCTTCTGCCGCCGCGCCGGGGTGGACCGCGACGCGCTGCAGGTGCGTGATACCGGCAAGGCGCAGGTCTATTACGCCGTCATCGAACACGAGGGCCGCAAGGCACCTGAGATCGTGGCCGAGGTGCTGGAGCATACCGTCCGCCACTTTCCCTGGCCCAAGTCCATGCGCTGGGGCACGGGCAGCCTGCGCTGGGTGCGGCCCTTGCATTCCGTCCTGTGCATACTGACCAATGACGACGGCGCCGAGATCGTCCCGATGGAAATCGACGGGATCACCGCCGGAAACACGACGCACGGGCATCGTTTCACGGCCCCCGACGCCTTTGCCGTCACCAGCTTCGACGACTACGAGGCCAAGCTGAAGACGGCCTGTGTCCTGTTGCGGGCCGAGGAGCGCGCCGACCACATCAGGCAAGACGCCGCGAACCTTGCCTTCGCGGCCGGGCTCGAGGTGGTGGAGGACCAAGGGCTTCTGGCCGAGGTCGCGGGGCTGGTGGAATGGCCCGTGGTGCTGATGGGCGAGATCGACGACGACTTCCTGCACCTGCCGCCCGAGGTGCTGCAAACCTCGATGAAGGAGCACCAGAAATTCTTCTCGGTGCGCGACAAGACAGGGCAGATCACCCGCTTTGTCACCGTCGCCAATATCGCAGCCCCCGATGGCGGCAAGACGATCCTGGCGGGCAACCAGAAGGTTCTGGCCGCGCGTCTGGCCGACGCCAAGTTCTTCTGGGAAAACGACCTGCGCGTGGCCAAGGCGGGCATGCAGGACTGGCTTGACGGGCTAAGCTCCGTGACCTTCCACGCCAAGCTGGGAAGCCAGGCAGACAGGGTCCACCGCATCGCCGCGCTGGCCCGCGAGATCGCGCCGCATGTGGGGGCCGACCCGGACATGGCCGAAGAGGCCGCGCGCATCGCCAAGGCTGACCTGCGCTCGGAAATGGTGGGCGAGTTTCCCGAATTGCAGGGCGTCATGGGGCGCTATTACGCGCTGGAGGCCGGGCGCAGCCCGGAGGTCGCCGAGGCCTGCCGCGACCACTGGAAACCCATGGGGCAGGAAGACGACGCGCCCACCGCGCCGGTGTCCGTGGCCGTGGCGCTGGCCGACAAGCTGGACACGCTGACAGGGTTCTGGGCGATCGACGAGAAACCGACAGGGTCCAAGGACCCCTACGCGCTGCGCCGTGCGGCGCTCGGGGTTATTCGGCTGGTTTTGGGGAATGGCCTGCGCCTGCACCTGGATCGCTTCGTTGATGCGCAGTTGCTACGCCACAAGGTGGAACTGAACAGGGCCGATGTGGCCGAGGACGAGATCGACACGCTCGACGAAATCCTTGACGAGATCGCAGATCACGGGGTCTTCGGCGCCGCCTTCCGCGCCGTGGTCGAAGTCGGCGGCAAACACGCCGGACCGGTCACGAAATTGGTGAAGGACAAACTGCCGGATACCAGCGACGATTTGCTGGGTTTCTTCCACGATCGCCTCAAGGTCCACCTGCGGGGCGAGGGTGTCCGCCATGACGTCATCGACGCCTGCCTTGCCATGCCCGGCAACGACGACCTGACCCTGCTGGTCAAGCGGGCCGAGGCGCTGTCGGACTTCCTGCGCACCGACGATGGCGAGAACCTTATCCAGGGCTTCAAGCGGGCCAACAACATCCTGTCCCAGGCCGAGGAAAAGGACGGGGTC
This sequence comes from Salibaculum sp., assembly GCF_035270045.1. Taxonomy (NCBI): domain Bacteria; kingdom Pseudomonadati; phylum Pseudomonadota; class Alphaproteobacteria; order Rhodobacterales; family Roseobacteraceae; genus Salibaculum; species Salibaculum sp. Next base: position 33,788 of record NZ_DATFIP010000052.1, on the reverse strand, counting down.
GAATACTCCTTCGGCGCGGACGTGAAATTCGCCGAGTCAGAGGCCGAAACCGCGCTGTTCGCCGCGCTGGACGCGGCCGACACCCGGATCACCCCCGCCATGGGGGCCGAGGATTTCGCCACCGTCATGGGGGCCATGGCCGATCTGCGCGCGCCCATCGACGCCTTCTTCGATGAGGTGCAGATCAATGCCGACAGCCCGGTGCTGCGGCGCAACCGGCTGAACCTGCTCTCGCGCATCCGCAAGACCTGCCTCGACGTGGCCGACCTGCGCCGGATCGAGGGCTAGGCGCCCGGCGGCCCTGCATGACCGACACTGGGCTTGCGCCGAATCGTGGGCGGCCTAAGGTGCCGTGCAGAGGAGTGCTGCAATGCAGAAAGTCGTGACCCTGAAGGACATGTGCGTCATTACCCGGACCGCGCCCATGGCGGGCGAGGTTCACGGCGGCCGCGCGAAGTGCCTGCAACGGCTGGTACGGATGGATTTCCCCGTGCCCAAGACCGTGGCGCTGTCCTTTGACGCGGTGCGCCAGATCGCCGGTGGTCAGCCCCCGGCCGCCGCCGCTATCCTGCGCGAATTCCCCACGCTGCCGCTGCTGTCCGTCCGGCCGTCCAGCCTGAACCCTGATTGGGGCGGACCGGGCGCGATGCTCAACATCGGCATGAACGCGGCCAAGCACGAGGCGCTTTGCGGCACCATCGGAGAGGACATGGCGACCCGGCTCTACATGTCGTTCGTACAGTCATACGCGGTGCATGTCGCGCGGCTGGACGCCGAGGAATTCAACGCCGCAGCCCATCCCAGCATTGATAATCTCAATGCCATGCTGGCGGTCTACGAGGCCGAAACGGACGCGCCATTCCCGCAGTTGGCCGAGGTCCAGCTGGCCGAGGTTCTGCGTACCATGGCGCGGGCCTGGGACAGCACCAGCGCGCGCCTGCTGAGACAGGCCAAGGGCGCACCCGCAGACGCCGGGCTGGGGCTGGTGGTTCAGGAAATGGCCCTGGGCATCGGTGCGGGCGAAAGCGGCTACGGCGTGATCCAGTTCATCGACCCGGCCACGGGCCAGCGCCGGGCCACCGGGCGCTACAAGGCCCAGGCCGTCAGCGGCGAACGCCTGCGTGAACAGGAGGACACGCTTTACCTCACGCGGGATCCTCGCGGCCCCTCGCTGGAGGATCGCTGCCCGCAGGTCTTCGCGCAGCTTCAAGCCCTCGGCGCAGCCTGCCGCCAGAAACTTCGCGAGGAAATGGAGGTCAAGTTCGTGCTGCAGGACGGTGCGATCAAGGTCCTCGACGCGATCCGCGTCCAAAGATCGTCGCGGGCAGCCGTGCGCGTGGCCGTCGACCTGGCCGAAGACGGGATCATCCCCCGCGACGAGGCGGTGATGCGCGTCGAACCAGACGCGCTGTCGGAACTGCTGCACCGGCAGGTGGCCGCGGACGCCACCCGGGACATCATCACCACCGGCATCGCTGCCAGCCCCGGCGCGGCGGCGGGACGGCTGGTCTTTTCGCCCTACGAGGCGCAGGCGAGCGCGGCACGCAACGAGTCCTGCGTGCTGATGCGCCGGGAAACGACGCCCGAGGACATCCGCGGGATGCATGCCGCCGAGGCCGTGGTGACCGTGCGCGGCGGTATTACCAGCCATGCCGCGGTGATCGGGCGCGGGCTGGGCCTGCCTTGTGTCGTGGGGGCCGACGGCCTGGTGATCGACGAACGCAAACGCCAGGTGAAGGGACCGCGCGGGCGCATCTTCCGCGAAGGCGACATCGTCACCGTGGATGGAACCACCGGGCAGTTGCTCAATGGTCAGGCCAGGACGGTCGAGGCCGCACTGGACGACACCTTCCAGACGCTGCTGTCCTGGGCCGACGAATTGCGCGACATCGGCATCCGAGCCAATGCCGACACCCCCGCCGACGCCCAGAGTGCCCGGAACTTCATGGCGCAGGGCATCGGGCTGTGCAGGACCGAGCACATGTTCTTCGAGGAAGACCGCGTCAACCTGATGCACGAGATGATCTTCTCGGACAGTCCCGAGGGGCGCGCGGCAGTTCTGGACCGGCTGCTACCGTTGCAACGGGCGGATTTCACCGAGGTGTTCCGCATCATGGAGGGTTTGCCGGTCTGCATCCGCCTTTTCGACCCGCCGCTGCACGAGTTCCTTCCGACCGGCAAGGCTGGAATGCGCGACCTGGCCGACGTGCTGGACCTGCCGCTCAGCCAGGTGGTCGAGCGGATCGAGCAGCTTGAGGAATACAACCCCATGCTGGGGATGCGCGGTGTCAGGCTAGGCGTGACCGTGCCGGAGATCTACGAGATGCAGGCCCGCGCCATCTTCGAGGCCACGATCGCGGCCAGCGAGACCGGCGCGCCTGTGGTCCCCGAGATCATGATCCCTCTGGTGAGCGCCATGAAGGAGGTCGAACTGGTCCAGGGCCGCATCGACGCCGTGGCCGCCGCCGTGCGCGCCGAGACCGGGGCCGATTTCGACTATCGCCTCGGCGTCATGGTGGAAACCCCGCGCGCCGCCCTGCGCGCTGCCGACATCGCCCAGCACGCCGCCTTCCTGTCTTTCGGGACCAATGACCTGACCCAGATGACCTATGGCCTGTCGCGCGACGACGCCAGCCGCTTCATGTCCGACTACGTGAGGCTGGGTGTCTATGACGAGGACCCCTTCCACCGGCTGGACCTGGACGGGGTGGGCGAGCTTTTGCGCATCGGTGCCGAGCGCGGCCGTGCGGGCCGTCCGGACGTGACCCTGTCGATCTGTGGCGAACACGGCGGCGACCGCGCGGCCATCGATTTCTGCCGCGCGAACGGCTTCGACTATGTTTCCTGCTCGCCGTTCCGGGTGCCGGTTGCGCGGTTGACCGCCGCACAGCTCTATCTTGAAGGCAAGGCAAAGTAGCATATTTAGTGTGTCAGTGATTTCAGGATCAATATATTGATATTCAGGCGAGGCCTGTGCCCCTATTGCATCATCTGCATGACGGCCCTGTGACCCCCGGGGTGGACGATGGGCCACCCCTGCCCTATGTCCAGCCCCGCTGGCAGGGCTCCGCGCCTTGCGACACCTGTGGGGATGAAAAATGTTTTCTCGGATCCTGAAGCGCGCCGTTCTGGCCGCAGCCGTGGCGTTCGTTCCGATCGGCACTGCCGCCACGGCGGAATTGCTGGAGACCCGGCTTGCCACCCTTCTGGGTCAGGAGCGCGAGGCGATCCGCATGGTGCCCAACAGCCGCATGTCGGCGCTGACCGCGCCGCCCAGCCCGGTCGCGCGCAAGGCCGAGACCGCCGAGGGGACGATCCTCTATGACAATGCCTTTCTCGCCAGGCAGCCCGCCCCCGAGGGTGGCGCGCAGTGGGAATGCCTGACCGAGGCGCTCTACTTCGAGGCGCGCGGCGAATCCGTGCGTGGCATGTTCGCCGTCGGCGAGGTCATCCTCAACCGCGTGGACAGCGCCCGCTTTCCAGACGATGTATGCGCTGTGGTCTCACAGGGGACAGGGCAGCTTTATGCCTGCCAGTTCACCTTCACCTGCGACGGGCACCCCGAAACAGTGCATGAACCGCGCGCCTGGACCGCGGTCGGCAAGGTGGCCCGTCTTCTGATGGACGGGGTAGCGCCGGGCGACCTGACAGACGGCGCCACCTATTACCATACCCGCGCCGTAAGCCCGCGCTGGGCGCGGATCTTCCCGCGCACCATCACCATCGGCTCGCACCACTTCTATCGCCAAGGCTGAGACGGGCCGCGTCGCGCGCGGGCATTCGCCGGTCGCGCATCGGCGCTTGTTCCCGTGCCAAGGCCCTAGTATCCCCGCGACATGTCAACCGGGGGTGCCCCATGAATACCGACATCCGTCTCGCTTTCGCCCATCCGGCAGAACGGGCCGAAGCCACCGTGCCCGCCGAAGGCGCGCTCAATGACCGGATCTCGCTGCGCGACTACGTCGCCGAGGTCGAGATCGGCGCCTTTCAGGCCGAGCGCGGCACCCTTCAGCACATCAAGTTCAACGTGGTGGTCGAGGTCGCCCCGCTGTCGGGTCCCATCGAGGATGATGTCGACCGCATACTGTCCTACGACCGGGTGACCGAAGCGATCCAGCACGAGCTGGGCGCGGAGCGTCTGAACCTGCTGGAGACCCTCGCCGAGCGTGTGGCCGACCGTATCCTGCTGGAACCCCAGGCCGAGCGGGTCTTCGTGCGCATCGAGAAACTGGACCGCGGCCCCGGCGCCCTGGGCGTCGAAATCGCGCGCGAGCGCGGCAAGCAGGCCGCCGCTGCCCAGGCCCACGAAGAGGCCCCGCACCCGCGCATCGTCTACCTGACCAACTCGGCGATCACATCCGACAGCCTGTCGGGCTGGATCGACGATTTCGCCGCGCGCGCCGCGCCGCTGATATTCTGCGTCGGGCCCTCCGATACCCCGGCCCCACAAACGCGGGCAGCCCTGGCGCAACGCCGCATCGACCTGCTTGCCATCGAGCAGAACGCCTGGGTGCTGGCCGGGCGCGACCGTCGCTGCGTGGTGACCCGCAGCCGGACGGAACTCGACTGGGCCATGAAGAATGGCCAGATCTGTGTCTGGGCACCCTCCAAGATCGTGCTGGACGCCGTGGAAAGCCCCTCGGCCAGCCCGCGCGACGCGCTGGCGCTGGCCGCCTGGTTCGCGGGCGAAATGCAGGCCGAAGAGCTTTGCGTTCTCGGCGCGGCCGCGCCAGACTGCGCCCTGCCGACCACAAGCTACGCGCTGGACTGATGCCCGACCCCGCCAAGGCCTATTTCCGCCCCGTCGTACAAGGCGACCCGCACCGGCCCGCCGGGGCGATCACGCTGGCCGGCGGATGGTGCTGGTTCACCCAGGTGGAACGGATCACGCGAACGGACGCGCCCGAGTTGATCCCGGCGGAGGAGGTCCCCGCGGAGGTGCTGGAGCGGCTTGGCGCCCCGCGCGCGCCGCTGGCCGGGCTGGACATGGCGCACCCGCGGCTGATGGGCATCCTGAATGTCACGCCCGACAGTTTCTCGGACGGCGGGCTGTTCATGGACCCCGAGGCGGCGCTGGACCAGGCCCGCGCCATGCAGGCCGCCGGGGCCGACATCATCGACGTGGGCGGCGAAAGCACCCGCCCCGGCGCGGTCGAGGTCGGCTTCGAGGAAGAGGTGAGCCGCACCGCGCCCGTGATCGCCGCGATCCGCGCTGGCAGCGACAGGCCGATTTCCATCGACACGCGAAAATCCATGGTCGCGCGGGCGGCGATGGGGGCCGGCGCCAGCATGCTCAACGATGTCTCGGCCTTTTCCCATGACAGCCGCATGGCGCCATTCGCCTCCGATAGCGGATTGCCGATCTGCCTGATGCATGCCCAGGGCACGCCCCAGGACATGCAAGATAACCCGACCTATGACGACGTGCTTCTGGACGTCTACGATTTCCTGGCCAACCGCATCGCGCTGGCCGAGGCGGCGGGCCTGCCGCGAGACCGCATCGTCGTTGACCCCGGGATCGGTTTCGGCAAGACTCTCGACCACAACCTTGCGTTGCTGCGGCGGCTGTCGTTGTTTCACGCACTGGGCTGTCCGGTCCTGCTGGGAGCCTCGCGCAAACGCCTCATCGGAACGCTGGCCGACGCACCAGAGGCCCGGGACCGTGTACCCGGATCGCTCGCCTTAGCGTTGCACGGACTGGCCCAAGGGGTGCAGATCCTGCGGGTGCATGACACGGCCGAGACCCGGCAGGCCTTCCAGGTGGCCGACGCCCTGAAAGGAGAGGCACCATGACCCGCAAGCTGTTTGGCACCGACGGGGTACGCGGCACCGCCAATACACCGCCGATGACGGCGGACCTGGCCCTGCGCCTGGGCGCTGCTGCCGGACGCTATTTCCGCAATGACCGGGCCAACGACCACCGGGTCGTCATCGGCAAGGACACCCGCCTGTCGGGCTACATGTTCCAGAACGCGCTGACTGCTGGCCTGACCAGCACGGGCATGAACGTGCTGTTGCTCGGCCCGGTGCCGACGCCCGCGGTGGGACTGCTGACCACCTCGATGCGCGCCGATCTGGGCATCATGATCTCGGCCAGCCACAACCCGGCGGTCGATAATGGTATCAAGTTCTTCGGCCCCGATGGCTTCAAGCTGTCCGACGCGGCCGAGACCGAGATCGAGCGGTTGCTCGAAGCGGGGATCGAGCCCGTCCAGGCCGTGAACATCGGCCGGGCCAAGCGTATCGACGACGGACGTTTCCGTTATGCCGAGCGGCTCAAGTCGACCTTTCCGACGGGGCGCACCCTGGCCGGTCTCAAGGTGGTGGTCGATTGCGCGAACGGCGCCGCACATCGCGTCGCCCCCGAAGTCCTGTGGGAACTGGGCGCCGAGGTGGTCCCCGTGGGCATTGCCCCGGACGGCTACAATATCAATGATGGGGTCGGCTCTACCGCGCCGCGCCGCGCCGCCGAGGCCATCGTGACCCACGGCGCTGATGTCGGGATATGCCTGGATGGTGACGCCGATCGGGTGATGATCCTCGACGAATCCGGCACCGTCGCCGACGGTGACCAGGTCATGGCGCTATTCGCGAGCCGCTGGGCCGAGGCCGACCGGCTCGCGGGAAACACGCTGGTCGCGACGGTCATGTCCAATCTCGGACTGGAACGCTACCTGGGGGGGCGGGACATCGCGTTGGACCGGACCCGGGTCGGGGACCGCTACGTGGTCGAGCGGATGCGCGCGGGCGGCTTCAACCTGGGCGGCGAACAATCGGGCCACATCGTGATGACCGACTATGCCACCACGGGTGACGGATTGCTGGCTGGAATGCAGTTCCTGGCGGCCATGGTGGAGACGGGCCGTCGCGCCTCCGAGTTGACGCGGGTCTTCGATCCTGTGCCTCAGCTTCTGCGCAACGTGCGTTATGCGACGGGATGCGATCCACTGGGCATGGGCCCGGTGAAGCGGGCCATCGCGGCAGCCGAGGGGCAACTGAACGGCAAGGGCCGCCTTCTGATCCGCAAGTCCGGGACCGAACCGCTGATCCGTGTCATGGCCGAATGCGAGGATGAGGGCCTGCTGGCGCAGGTGGTCGAGGGGATCGTGGCCGAGGTCGAACAAAGCGCCCGGTAGCGCGGCACGGGCCAGCTCGTGCACCTCAGGCGCGCACTTTGAACAGCCGCCGCTGTCGGCGCCACTGGCTGATCGCGAGGCCTGCCAGAATCAACGCGAGCGCGACGAAGAAGCGGCCCGGCAGCGCCTCGTTCAGAACCAGCGCCCCGAAGACCATCGACCAGACCGGAACCTGGTAGTTGACCAGCGTCATGAAGACCGACCCCGCGCTGCGCACAACCGTCACCCGCAAGAGCGCGGCCAGGGCCGTGGGCACAAGCCCCAGGAAAAGGATTGCAAGCCCCGGCGCGCCGGGCTGCCACTCCGGCACCCCCTCGATCAGCAGCATCGCAGGGACGAGGCAGACCGCGCCGACCGTCAGGGTGATCGCGGCCATAGCGATGGCATCGACCGGCGGACAGCGGCGGGTCAGAACCGAGGCGACGGCATAGGACAGCGCCGCCCCCAGGCAGGCGATCTGTGCAAGCGGCACGATCCCCTGCCCGAGCCGCAACGCCCCCGGCCCCAGCAAGACCGCGGCGCCAACGAAGCCAAGGATCACGCCCAACGTCTTGCGCAGGGCCAGTTTCTCGTCACTGACAAGGTGCGCCAGGGGCAGCACGAAGAGCGGCATCGCCGCCATGGCCAGTCCGGCAAAGGCCGAGGGCACATATTGCTGGCTCCAACTGAGCAGGAAGAAGGGCAAGGCGGTATTCAGCGGTCCGATCACCGCAAGGTAGGTCCAGACGGCCCGCCCACGCGGCCAGGGCCGGCCAAGGACCTGCATCAAGGCCAGCAGCGACACCGCCCCCAGCGTGGTGCGCGCGCCGGCCACCGTCAGCGGTCCATAGCCCTGCAGGGCAATGGAAACGACCATGAAGGTCCCGCCCCAGATCAGGCCGAGGGCGATGACGGAAAGCCAGTTCGTCAGGGTCGGTTGCGGCGCCATGTCCGCCACTTGCCCTGAAACGAAACGGTCCCGCAAGCACCTGCTTGCGGGACCGGGGTCGAATTACCGGGAATTCCATCCAGCAACGGGAATTGTGTAATTTCCGTCCGCTCAGTTCTTGGTCTTGTCCACCAGCTTGCCCGCGGAAATCCAGGGCATCATGGCGCGCAGCTTCTCGCCAACCTGTTCGATCTGGTGTTCGTCGTTCAGGCGGCGGGTGGCCTTGAACATGGGCTGGCCAACGGCATTTTCCTGCATGAAATCACGCACGAAACGGCCGGTCTGGATGTCATTCAGGACCTCTTTCATGCGCTTCTTGGTCTCGTCATAGGGCAGAATGCGCGGACCCGAGACGTATTCGCCGTATTCGGCGGTGTTCGAAATCGAGTAATTCATGTTGGCGATGCCGCCCTCGTAGATCAGGTCCACGATCAACTTCACCTCGTGCAGGCATTCGAAATAGGCCATTTCTGGCTCGTAGCCGGCCTCGACCAGGGTCTCGAAGCCCATGCGGATGAGCTCGACCAGTCCTCCGCAGAGAACGGCCTGTTCACCGAACAGGTCGGTTTCGCATTCCTGCCGGAAGTTGGTCTCGATGATGCCCGAGCGCCCGCCACCGATGGCCGAGCAGTAGGACAGGCCGATTTCCATGGCCTTGCCGGTGGCGTCCTGGTCCACGGCCACCAGGCAGGGCACGCCGCCGCCCTTGACGTATTCGCCACGCACGGTGTGGCCCGGGCCCTTGGGGGCCATCATGATCACGTCGACGCCTTCGGGCGCCTCGATCAGGCCGAAATGCACGTTCAGGCCATGGGCAAAGGCGATGGCCGCGCCAGGCTTGAGGTTGTCGCGGACGTATTTGCGGTAGGTCTCCGCCTGAAGCTCGTCGGGCATGGTGAACATCATCAGGTCGCACCAGGCGGCCGCCTCGGCGATGCCCATGACCTGCAGGCCTTCGCCTTCAGCCTTGGCGGCCGAGGCCGAGCCGTCGCGCAGGGCCACGGCGACGTTCTTGGCGCCGCTGTCACGCAGGTTCAGAGCATGGGCGTGGCCCTGCGATCCATAGCCGAGTATGGCGACCTTCTTGTCCTTGATCAGGTTCACATCGCAATCGCGATCATAATAAACGCGCATGGGGCGGTCCTTTCTTTTGGCTTGCTTGTCTCGGGCGCCGTTATGCCGCCAGCCGGCAGGGATAGCGAGAGGGCAAAACAGTCTTTTTACCGCCTTAATGATGTTGTTATTCGCTATTTTTTTTAATAATGAATTTTTCATGCTAGATGACCTGGACCGCCGTATCCTGCGCCAGTTGCAGGCCGATCCGAGCCTGACCGCCGCCGACCTGGCCGGGCGGGCAGGTGTGACGGCCCTGCGCGCGACACGCAGGCTGGCCCGGCTGGAAGAGCGCGGCATCCTGCGCGGACGTCGCGCGCGGATCGACTGGACGGCGCTGGGATATGCCGTGGCAGTCAGCCTGCGCTTCACCCTCGAAAAGACCCAGTCGAACGCCTTCGACGCCTTCATCTCCGCCGCGCGCGAGATCCCCGAGGTTGTCGAAATACAGACCTTCCTTGGCCGGGTCGACGTGCGGCTTTACGTGATCGCCCGCGACATGGCCCATTACCAGCAGCTCTACCGCGAGCGCATCCTCGCCCTGCCCCATATCGCCGAACTGGAGGCGCTGATGACGGTCGCGACACTCAAGAACGACGAAAGCCTGCCCCTGTGACGGACCTGGACGCCACCGATCGCGCGCTGCTGCGCGAGATGACCCGCGATGCCGGGCGCAGCGCGGCGGCCGTGGGTGACACGGTGGGGCTGAGCCAGCCCGCCACCTGGCGGCGCCTGCGGCGCCTGCGCGATGCGGGCGTACTGGCTGGGCAGAGGGTCGATCTGGACGCCGAGGCGCTGGGGTTCGGCGTAACGGTGTTCCTGGGCGTCAAGCTGGCCACCAAGGGCCGGGTGAGCCTCGAGGATTTCGAGCGGGCGGTGACCGCGATCCCCGAAGTGCAGCTGGTCGAGCACGTGCTGGGGATGTATGATTACCGCCTGCGCGTCGTGGCCCGCGACCTGTCCGATTTCGAGCGGGTCTTGCGGCGCCGGATCATGACCCTGCCCGGGGTGGGCGACGTGGAGGCGAACGTGCTGCTCTCGGATGAACGCCGACCCGGGCCGATCTAGCCATTGCCCCCGACGCTGGGCCCGGCAAAGATGTGCCCATGCATGACCACACCGAACACCCGCCCGATTGCGGCTGCCGCCTGCATGCCGCACCGCCGGACGACACGCCGCCCGACATGGCGCCGAACACGCTTTATGACGCGCTTTTCGCGCCGCATATGGACAGCGCCGCCCCCTTCCTCGAATGGCAGGGCCGGCGGATCGGCTATGCCAAATTCCTGCGGCTGGCGGCGCGCGCCGCCAATGCCTATGCCGCTGCCGGGCTGGGCACCGGAGATCGAGTCGTGGTGCAGGTGGGCAAGTCGCCCATCGCGCTGGCGCTCTATGCCGGGGCCGTGCAGGCCGGGGTGGTCTACTTGCCGCTCAATACCGCCTATACACCGGACGAGGTCGCCTATTTCCGCGAGGACAGCGGCGCGCGCCTACTGATCTGCGACCCTGTCTCGGAGCAGGCGCTGGCGGGCGGTGGCCCTGTCCTGACCCTGGCCGCCGATGGCGACAGCGGCAGTTTCCTCGACCTCATGGCGAAACAGGAAGACGTGGCCCCGGTCGCCGAACGCGGGCCCGACACCCTTGCCGCGCTGCTATACACATCGGGCACAACGGGACGCTCCAAGGGCGCGATGCTGACCCATCGCAACCTGTTGTCCAACGCGCAGGCCCTGCGCGAGTTGTGGCGCTTCACCGACCGCGACAGGCTGATCCACGCCCTGCCGATCTTTCATACCCACGGGCTTTTCGTGGCGACCAATGTCACCTTGCTTGCCAGGGGCAGCATGATCTTGTTGCCGAGATTCGACCTGGATGCGGTGATCGCCACCCTGCCCCGCGCCACCACCATGATGGGCGTGCCGACCTTCTATACCCGCCTGTTGGACGATGACCGGCTGGACCGGGCCCTGACCGCCGACATGCGGCTGTTCATTTCCGGCTCGGCCCCGCTGCTGGCGGAAACGCATGATCGCTTCACCGCGCGGACGGGGCACCGCATCCTGGAACGCTACGGCATGACGGAAACCAGCATGTCCACCTCGAACCCCTACGAGGGCGACCGGCGCGCGGGCACTGTGGGCCAGCCGCTCCCGGCTACGGAGCTGAAGATCCGCGACCCCGAAACCGGCGCGGACCTGCCCCCCGGCGAGATCGGCGTGATCGAGGTGCGCGGCCCGAACGTCTTTCAGGGCTATTGGAACATGCCCGACAAGACCGCCGAGGAGTTGCGGCCCGACGGGTTTTTCATCACCGGCGACCTGGCCGTGCAGGCGGAGGATGGCTATGTCACCATCGTCGGCCGCGCCAAGGACCTGGTCATTTCCGGCGGGCTGAACGTCTATCCCAAGGAGGTGGAAGAGGCGATCGACGCCCTGCCCGGGGTTGTCGAAAGCGCGGTGATCGGCGTGCCCCACCCTGATATGGGCGAGGCCGCGGTCGCCGTGGTCGTAGGCGACATCGCGCCCGATACGGTCAGGAGCGGCCTGAGCGGGCTGGCGCCCTTCAAGCAACCGCGCCATGTCGAGGTGGTTTCGGAACTGCCCCGCAACACCATGGGCAAGGTGCAGAAGGCGGCGCTGCGCAAGAGTCATGCGAGACTGTTCGCGAGTTAGCCTTCGTCCTCCGGGTCGACCGGTTCGATCAGGTCCGGCCCGCTGGCGCGGTTGGAATTCACGGCCGGGCTGACCCGGTGAAAGTCCAGCACGTCCTCCTTCGGAGCGTGCATCAGTGTCGCCGCGCCCTTGCCTGCCTCGCCCAGCCAGAGCGGCCAATCGTCCTGTTCCAGGATCACCGGGATACGGTGATGGACCCGCGACATGGCCTCATTGGCGCCGGTGGTGACCACGGCGCAACTGCTCAGCGCTTCGCCGCCGCGTTCCCAGTCCTGCCAGATGCCGGCAAAGGCCAGCGGGGCGCCGTCACGGCGGGTGATATACCAGGGCAGCTTGGTGCCGTCCTCCAGCCGGGTCCATTCGTAGAAACCGCTGGCCGGGACCAGGCAGCGGCGTTCCCGGCAGGCGGCGCGAAAGGCGGGTTTCTCGGCGATGGTTTCGGCGCGGGCATTGATCAGCAGCGGGCCGTCGTTCACCGCCTTGTACCAATGCGGCACGAAGCCCCAGCGCATGGGCCGCAGGTGGCGCGTCTCCGCGTCGCTGGTCACGGTAGCGACCTGCGCGGTGGGGCAGACATTGTAGTTCGGCACCGGCGGCAGGTCGTTGGCCGGGGCCGCGTCAAAGACCTGTGCGATCGCGTCATGCGGCAAAGTCAGGGCCATGCGTCCACACATCGCGCCTATCTCCCGAGTCCGGAATAGAGCAGCAGGCCGAAACCGCCCAGTTCCCGGTCCACCTGCGCCCAGAGCGTGCCGAAGGCCAGCGGATCAAGCCGCGCTGCCCCGGCGATTTGCGCCAGGGTCCGCCGGCCGTCGATACCCGCGACGAGCGGGGCGGCCCGTTTCGGCAAGCGCAGGGTTTCTCTCACCATGCCGAAACGCAGCGGCAGCGCCTTGCCCGCTGCGATCTCGCGGGCCAGCTTGGCGGGCGCCCCGCCCTTCAGGTGGGGGACCAGCGACAGGTCCGAGGGCCGCGCGCGGGCGTTTGCGCGACCGGCCTCGACCGCGTAACCCACATGGACCTTGAAGGTTCCGCGCAATTGCTCGGCGACGGCCATGCGGGTCGCCTGGTCCATGTCGGCCGGGATGTGTGCCAGACGGGACGGATCATAGAGCGCCGGCTGCACGAAGCCCGACAATTGCCAGCCGGTGCGTTCCATCACCGCCAGCAGCTCGGCCACGGCAAAGGCCCGGTCCCGCGAATGCAGCAGCAGGTCATAGAAGCCCGCGTCGGATTGTTCATGGTCGCCCACGAGGCGGTTGCGCTTGAAGGGATGATCCTCGGGCAGACGCGCGAAGATCTCTTTCGCGCGGGCCAGCCTGTCTTGCGGGGGCAACCCCGACAGCAACGCGCCGAAAGCGGCTTGCAAAGGGTAGACACCGCTGCGCCCGTGGGGCGCATAGACCATGAAGCCAAGTCCGCCCCCCGGGGCAAGCGCGGCGCGCAGGGCGGCAAAGCCCGCCACCGGGTCCGGCAGGTGGTGCAGCACGCCGCAACAGTCGATGTAGTCGAATGCGCCGTAGTCGCCCGCCTCCAGAAGCGATCCGGTCTCGAACCGGATGCCGGTCAGACCGCGCGCGCGGGCGCGGGCCTCGGCCACGTTTCGCGATGCAGTCGACAGGTCGAGATAGGTAATCTCGCTGGGCTTGCCCGCCCAGGCCATCATCTGCGCCAGCTGGATCAGCCCGTCACCCGTGCCGCCGCCGGCCACCAGCACGCGCAGCGGGGTGGACCAGTCTCGATGTCCGGCAAATATGAAATGGTCGATCTCGCGCGGCTCGGACGGCGACCCGGCGATCAGCCGTTTGCCCTCGTCCGCAGGGTCGCGGTCGGGATAGGGATAGGCCTCGTACTGGTCGCGCACCCGGCCCATCATCGCCCCAGGGTCAGGGGCTTGCGCGCCGGTTCCAGCCGGGCCTCGGCCACCGATATGTCCTTGAGGATGTCCCGCCACCCCGCAGGTGTCCGGCCATCAGACGCCATGCCCCGCATCAGCCCCTCCAGAAATGCCATGTCAGGATGGTGAAAACGGCCATGATTTCAAGCCGCCCCACCAACATGGCGATCGAGAGGATCCACTTGGCGGCGTCGTTCAGCCCGCCGAAGTTGCCCGCCGGACCGATCTCGTTGCCCAGTCCCGGCCCGACGTTGGCAATGGCCGTGGCTGCACCGCTGATGCTGGTGATGAAGTCCAGCCCCGTCATGCCCAGCAAGACGCCTGTCACCCCGATGGCCACCATGAAGGCGACGAAGAAGGCCATGACCGAACTCAGCGCCTCTTCGCTGACCGGGCGGCCCTGGTATCGCACGTTGAAAACGCCATGCGGGCTGTGGATGCGGCGGATCTGCGCCTTCACCGCCGAGAACAACAACTGGTAACGGAAGACCTTGACCGAACAGGCGGTGGAGCCGGCGCAACCGCCGATCAGCCCGGTGAAAAAGATCACCGTGACCGCGAAGGGCCCCCATTGCATGTAGTCGGCGCTGGCATAACCGGTCCCCGTCAGGATGGAGACCACATTGAACAGAGACTTGCGAAACCCTGTCTCGGTCAGCGCGTCACCAAGCGCCCAGTTCCAGGTCGCCAGCACCAGCACAAGCACCGCGGCGATGACAAAGAAGGCGCGGATCTGTCGGTCGCGGAACAGCGGCCGGGCGCCGCTGCCCGAGATCAACTGCACGTAACGCACGAAGGGCAGCGCCGCCAGGAGCATGAAGACCGCGGCCGTGTATTCCACCCCCGGCCCGAAGACCCCGAAGGAACTGTCGTAATTTGAAAAACCTCCGGTGGCGATGGTGGTCATGGCATGGATGATGGCATCGAAGGTGGACATCCCCGCAACCCCGTAAAGCAGCGCGCACCCCAGCGTCAGGCCGACGTAGATCACGGAGATCGAACTGGCGATCTCGGTCGCGCGGGGCAGGATCTTGCCCATTGTGTCGAACCCCTCCGAGCGGAAGATCTGCATGCCCCCGACCTTGAGTTCGGGCAGGAACACCATGGCCACGACGATGATCCCGATGCCGCCCAGCCACTGCAGGATGCCGCGCCAGAGCTTGATGCCCTCGGGCAGGGTGTCTATGCCGCTCAGCACGGTGGACCCGGTGGTGGTCAGCCCCGACATGGCCTCGAAGAAGGCATCCGTGAAGGACAGCCCGTCAATGGCCAGAAGAAAGGGAATTGCCCCGAAAAGCGGCAACGTGAGCCAGACGAGCGTGGTCAGAAGGAAAGTCTGCCGGATCGTCAGCCCGGTGGAAATTCCGCTGGAGCAGGACAACGAGACCAGCCCGCCGATCATGATCGTGATCACACCGCTTTCCAGGAAGACCGGCCAATAGCCGTTTCCGGCCACGAGGTCGGCCAGAAACGGCGCGGCCATCGTCACACCCAGCGCCGCCACAAGCAGGCCGATGACATATCCCACGGGGCGCAGGTCCAACATGGTCAAAAGCGTTGGCCCGCCCCGCCGGGATAGTCAAGCGCGTGCGCCGCGGCGGCCCGCTCAGCGCGCGTGGATCAGCGTGGAAAACAGCTTGGGATCGAGGCTTTCCGACTCGAAGGTCGGCCCCTCGGTCAGAACGCTGACGGCATCGTGGGAATGCAGGCTTTCCTGGTGGCTGGCGATCACCCGGAAATCACCGATGCGCGCGTCACCCTGCAGCGTTTCGGCAAAGAGCCGCGCGGCATCCTCGACGAAGACGGGATTGGCGGCGTTGAGTTCGGCAAAGGCCTGTTCGTCCTCGCGCTTGACCATGACCTGGGTTTCCGTGGGCACCGCGGCGCGGCACAGGTCGATCAGGTCCTCGAACCACAGGCAGGGCGCGCCGGCATCCACCTCGACGGAGACGCGCGCGACAGACCGCTGGGAATGGGGGGTGGCCAATTGCCCACGATACTGCCGGGCGTGTTCGGACAGTTCCAGCGAACAGGGGCAGGTCGAGGAATAGACATAGTCGAGGTGGATCATCCGGCGGCGCTGGCCATCGGTTTCAACCACTTCCAGCGCGATATCGTAATACTGGAAACCGGACAGGCCCGACCGCAGGGAGTCGACCTTCACCGGAAAGGAAAAGCGCATCTCGATTCGCGCGTCGAAACTCTCCAGGTCTGTCTTGTAGGCATCCAGCGCGCGCTCGATCACCTCGAAGGAAAAGGTCTCTTCGGCGTGCTTGTAGAATGTCCGCATGATGCGGGACATGTTGATGCCTTTTTTCTCGGCCTCCAGGCTGACGGTGCCGGTGACGCTGGCCTCGAGCGTCAGGTCGCCGTTGTCACGGGTGTGAAAGCGGATCGGCAGGCGGAAGTTCGATATGCCGACGTGCTGGATTGCCCGGCGGGCGCCGCGGATCATGCTGGCCGGGCCGTTCTGAAGATCGGGCATGGTGGCCTTGTAGGCCTCGTCAACCCGGAAATCCTCGGGATAGGCGCGGGCCAGTGCCGGATAGTTCGACACCTCGCCGCCGGGAATCAGACGCGACACCAGCGGGTCAAGATCGGCCGCTTCGGCGTCGCTGACCCCCTCTGCCCAGCGGCGCAGCAGCGCCAGCGCATCGGCAGCATCCTCGCGGGTCAGCTCACGGGTAAGGTCCTTGGAATGCAGGTTCATGTCGGCCTCTTTGATCGGCGTGTGTGCCTCCCATGACATGGGGCGTTGCCGCACGCTTGTCCAGATAATGCCTTCCCTATACGACTTTGCGACATCGACGGATCACGCTATCCTGCCGTTTGCGCCCGAAAAAGCCAAGGTTCTTGCCACCAGCCGCTTTTCCATCGCCACCCGGTCCAGCACGATGCCGCCACGGATCAGCGGGTCGGGGGCGACCACCCGCCACCCCCGATTGGCGAAAAAGGGACGGGCCATCAGGCTGGCACGCGTGGTCAGGACCGGCAGCTGCCGCGCCCGCGCACGGCTTTCCAGCACCGCATACAGACGATCTGCCACCCCCTGCCCGCGATGCGTGGGCAACACGAAGGCCAGGTCCAGATTCCCTGCCGCGTCCATCGCCATGAACCCGATGATCTCCTCCACCTCGGCCACGACGGTTTCCAGCCCGTCTAGCCGGCGGGCAAAGTCCCCGGCCGAGGGGCGATGGGGCGCCCAGGCGGCGCGGGCGGCTTCGGCATAGGGGCTGGGGCCCTCGCGCACGGCGCGCCAGAACACCCCGGCCAGCGCGCCCGCTTCCTCGGGGCGTGAGTCGCGGATCCACATCAGGCCGCCCCCAGTGCCGCCGTCAGGTCGGCGATCAGGTCGGCAGGCTCTTCCAGCCCGATGGACAGCCGCACCAGACCGTCACTGATGCCCAGCGCGTCCTTCTGGTCCTGCGGCAGACGCTGGTGGGTCGTGGTCGCGGGATGGGTGGCGATGGACTTGGCATCCGCGAAATTGTTCGAGATCGTCACGAGCCGCAGCGCGTTGAGCACCCGGAAGGCAGCCGCCTTGCCGCCCCGGACCTCGAAGGCCAGCACGGTGCCGCCCGCCGCCGTCAGAGACCGCGCGAGGGCCTGCTGCGGATGAGCCGCGTGGGTCGGGTAGCGCAACCGCGCGACGGCCGGATGCTGCGCCAGCGCCTCGGCCACCCGTGCCGCGGTTTCGGCCTGGGCGCGCACGCGCAGGTCAAGCGTTTCCAGTGCCTTGAGATGCGTCCACGCGGTGAATGGGTTCATCGCCCCGCCGGTGTGCTTCATGTAGGTCTCGACGGGTCCGCGGATCAGCTCTCGCGAGCCGCAGATCACGCCGCCCAGCATCCGCCCCTGCCCGTCCACGTGCTTGGTCGTGGACACGATGGCGATATCGGCGCCGCAGTCCCGCGCGTAGGAATAGATCGGCGTGGCCATGGCATCGTCGGCCACGGCAAGGGCGCCCTGCGCATGGGCCAGGCGCACGACCTTGGGCATGTCCACAACCTCGAGCGTGGGGTTCGAGATGCTCTCGAAGAAGACCAGCCGCGTGTCGGGGCGGATCGCGGCGGCCCAGGCGGCATTGTCCGTGCCGTCGACCAGTGTCACCTCGACCCCGAAGCGGGCCAGGATGTCTTCGAGCACGTAGAGGCACGACCCGAACAGCGCCCGGGATGACACCACGTGGTCACCCGCCTTCAGCAGCGCTGTCAGAGCGCCGGAAACGGCCGCCATGCCGCTGGTGCAGGCAAAGGCATCCTCGTATCCCAGCATGTCGGCCATGCGGTCCTCGAACATGCGCATGGTGGGGTTGCCGTAGCGGCCGTAGATGAATTCGTCCGCGCCGGCCGACTTGAACCGGGCCTCGGCGGCCTCGGCGCTGTCGTAGACGAACCCCTGGGTCAGAAAGAGCGCCTCGCTCACTTCGCCGTACTGGCTGCGCCGCGTGCCGGCATGAACCGCCCGAGTGCGCCGCGTCCACTTGTCCATTGTGCCCTCCTTCAGGCATGAAAAAACCCCGATACCGGACAAAGGCATCGGGGCAAGCATCCCATCGACCCTTTTAGCGGCATCTTTAGAGTGGCCCGCAATCCGGTAACAAATCGCCACTGGCGTCCCGCATAGGCCAAGCCTGCCTTCGGGTCAAGACAGACGGCCACTTGCACGCCCCCGGCAAACAGCCCCGTCAGATCAGCCATGACGGGTGTCGCGGGCAGGTCAGTCCTCTTCCTTTTCCTCGATCAGGTAGCGTTGCAGGCCGACGATCTGCATCCACAGGAACACGAACAAAACGACGGGAAAGCCGAAAGTCTCGATCGTCACCCAGGTGGTGTCGGACATGGTGCGCCAGACGATCTCGTTGGCGACAGCCAGACCGATGAAGAGCGCGAACAACCGCCGTGTCAGGATCATCCAGCCCGCGTGTTCCATGGGCAGGAATTCCCCCATCACGAACTCCAGGTAGCTGCGTCCTCGCAACAACCCGATCCCCAGCAGTCCCGAGAAGGTGCCGTAGACAATCGATGTCTTCATCTTGAAGAAGCGCTCGTCGTTGAACCAGGCCGTCAGCGCCCCGAAGAAAATCACCATGAAGGCCGTGAATATCTGCATCCGGCTGAGCTTGCCGGTCAGGTGCCACAGCACCGCCATGGCGACCAGCAGGATCGGCACGAAGGCCACGGTGGCGACGATGAAACCGGAATACTCGGTCTCGCCATAGGTAAAGCTGTCATCCTTGATCCGCAGATACAGCAGGAAAAAGGCCAGGGTCGGTCCCAGTTCCAGAAGCTGTTTCACCCAGGGTTTTATCTGTTTCTCTGACATGGCTCCCTCTTACCCTCCGAATTCCACGATGACAGCCCCCAAAGCGATCAATCCCATCAGGAACAGGCGGCGCGGCCCCACGGTCTCACCCAGGATGAACCAGCCGATCAGCGCCGCCCAGACCGTCGAGGTCTCGCGCAGGACCGCCGCCTCGCCCACCTTGTCGAGTCGCGTGGCCAGCATGACCCCGCCGAAGCTGACCCAGGCGATGATGGCCCCGAAGAAGCCCCGCCGCATCAAGGAGCCGATCCCGCCCGGCGCACCAAGGCGGCGATACCGCACCCATGCCAGAATCGGGAAATCCAGCGCGGTGATGAAGAAGAACCAGGCAAGGAAGGTGAAGGGGTCCGCCGATTGCCGGATGCCCCAGGCGTCGTAGACGGTATAGAAGGCCACCAGCAGCCCGCCGATCAACGCCCAGACAAGGCCCCGCCGCGCCCCTGCCGGGTCAACCGCGTCGGCGGCCATGTTGCGCAGCGCCAGAAGCGCCATGCCCCCCGACAGGCACGCCACGCCCGCCCATTGCAACGGCGTGAACAGTTCCCCGAACAGCAGGCTGGCCGCGAAGACCGTCACCAACGGCCCGGTGCCGCGGATCACCGGGTAGACCACCGTGTAGGCCGCCCGGTCATAGGCCAGCGCCACGGCGAACTTGTAGAGGAAATGGACGCAAAGCGCGCCCGCCAGGATGGCGAAGGTCCGCGGCGTGGGCCAGGGCACCAGGAACAGCGCCACCGGGGCGGAGATCACAACCAGCCAGCCGTCGATGGCCCCGCGCATCAACCAGGGATCATGACGGCCCTTCTGCAGGGCGCCGAACCCGGCGTGCGCCAATGCCGACATCAAAGCCAGCAGCGACGCCCAGAGCGCCCCCTGAGGCGTTCCGGCGATGGAGAGGATCCAGTCGCTCACTCCGCCTGGTTAGGATCCGGCGACCAGATCACGTCGGCCCGAACCCCGTCGAAGAGCGCCGCCACAGGGTCGTCGCCGCTCATGGCCTTGCCGTAGAGCAACAGCCCGGCCAGCCCCGAGAACATCACCCGATTGTCCGAGCGCAGCCCCAATTCCAGCGTGCCGCGCGGCGCGGGCAGCGCCGCGACGAAGGCATCGAGGTTCGCGCGTGCCGTTTCATCGAACAGGTTGCCCGGCAGGCGGGCGAGCCCCTCGCGGACCATCCGGCGGATCTCGCGCGGGTCGCCCGTGATGTCGAACTGCGGCAGGACGCGGTTCTCGACCCAGCCGTTCAACCTTGCCCTCGTGTTCAGGCGGCCCAGGGCAACGCTGCCCATGCTGACCTGCGTCATGGCCCGCGACGAGAAATCCACCCGCTCCAGCACAGCGGTCAGGAACAGTTCGTCACCCGCACCCGAGCTGATCCGCAGGCGCTCCACGATCAGTTGACGCGTATCGGAAACGTGGCGCAGGGCCAGGGCGACGTCCACCGGCAGGGCGCGCCGGGCGGCGCCGCGCATGAAGGCATCGCCCGGCTCCGCGCGCCAGTCGGTGATACGCAGTTCCAGCGCCTCTGGCGGGCGTTTTTCTTCGATCAGGCGATCAACCCCCTCGGCACGCCAGTCCAGCGTGGCAAAGGGCGGGGCGCCCAGCCGTGGATCATCTCCGAACAGGCGGCACCATCCGTCCGGCGTCACCGCATGGCGCGCGCGATCGGCGGCATAGATGTCTGCCTGGTCGAGCCCGAGGGCAGCTGCCCCGGCGGCCAGCCCCGCCCGGCACTGATCGCGCTGCATCGGCGCATAAGCCAGGGCCGGCGTCGCCAGCAGCAACGCCATCAGGAAGGACACATACCTCATTGCCCACCCCGCGTGGCGGTCCAGGTCGCAGCCAGACGCATCTGCGGCAAGTAAGGGCGCAGCAAGTCCAGGCGCGCACGCAGCGGGGTCAAGGCCAGCGCGTCGGTCAGAATCTCACCGACGGGCAGCGGCGCGTCTGTCTGCAGCTGAACGCGCAGCGTGCCGCGCGGGCGCGGCAGGCTGTCCAGCGCCGCCGCAAGCGCGGTGCGCGACCGCGGCGGCAAGAGGTCATCGTCCACTTCGGCCAGCGCCGCCTTGGCCCGCGCGATCAACCGGGCCACCTGCGCCTCGGGCACGGGGCCGTCGGGATCGAGCAGCGCCTCGGCCAAGGGCACGGCCAGGTAGCGTTCGAGAAAACCGGTCGCGGTCACCTCCAGGGTAAGCGTCTCCAGCGTCACCGTGCCAAGGCTGCGCCTCATGGCCGCGCGGTCGGCCAGGTCGACGCCACTGGCGCGCGCTGTGACGCCGAAACCGCCGAGTCCACCGAAATCCATCACGAATTCATTGAGCGTCAGCGCCTTGGCGACCCCGTCCCATTGCAGCCGCAGCGCCCCCGATCCCTCGAATTGCGGACCTTGCAGGCGATAGGCGTAGTTGCGCACCGGGTTGCCGATCTCGGGCCACGTGGCTATGCGCCCCACCTCCACCTCGACCGACCGCGGCGGCAGTCCATCCTCGATCAACCGGACGGGATCACCCAGCCGCCAACGCAGGTCGGTCAATTCAACCTCGTGCGAGACGCCTCCGGTCCAGCGCAGGTCTGCAATGCCGCACCAGCCGTCGTCCGTCGCGCGCGGCGGATCGTGGCGGGTGTCCTCTGGCGGCCAGCCGACGGTCCGGGCCAGAATGTCCCAGCTGGCCTCGCAGACCGCGGTGCTCATCCGGTCCTGGGCGGCGGCAGGGCCGGCCAAGGCGACGGCCAGCACGACAGCGGCCAGCGCCCTCACCGATCCAACCCCGTCAGCGCAGCGGCAAAGTCCTCCGGATCGAAGGGTGCCAGGTCGTCGATCTGCTCGCCCACGCCAATGGCGTGGATCGGCAGGCCGAACTGGTCGGCCAGCGCCACCAGCACGCCGCCCTTTGCCGTGCCGTCGAGCTTGGTCATCACCAGGCCCGACACATCTGCGAGCTGCTGGAAGGTCTTGACCTGGGAAAGCGCGTTCTGGCCCGTGGTCGCGTCCAGCACCAGCAGGGTGTTGTGCGGCGCCTCGGGGTCCTTCTTGCGGATCACCCGGACGATCTTGGCCAGTTCCTCCATCAAGTCGGCGCGGTTCTGCAAGCGGCCCGCGGTGTCGATCATCAGCAAGTCAGCGCCATCGGTCTGGGCCTTCTCCATGGCATCCCAGGCCAGGCTGGCCGGGTCCGAGCCCTCGGGCGCGGTCAGCACCGGCACCCCGGCGCGGTCGCCCCAGACCTGCAATTGTTCCACGGCGGCCGCGCGGAAGGTGTCGCCGGCGGCGATCACCACGGATTTGCCGGCTGCACGGAACTGACTGGCCAGCTTGCCGATGGTTGTCGTCTTGCCCGAACCGTTCACGCCCACGACAAGCACGACCTGCGGCTTTGACGGGTAGAGCGGCATGGGCCGGGCCACCGGCTCCATGACGCGGGCCACTTCGGCAGCCAGCAATTCCTTGATTTCGAGGGTCGAAAGCTTCTTGCCGACCCGGCCCTCGGCCATGTTCGCGGTGACGCGCAGGGCGGTATCGACACCCATGTCGGCGGTGATGAGAAGCTCTTCGAGCTGTTCGAGCATCGCGTCGTCCAGCTCGCGCCGGACCACCGGCTTCTTGTCGCCCCGGCCCAGCAGGCGGCCCAGCAGGCCTGGCCCTGCCGATGCCTCCGCCGTTTGCGCCGCGCCCGCCACATCCATCGGCCGCGGCATTTCGGTCGGCGGGTTGTCAGGCAGTTCCTGCGGGGTCGGCTCGGGCGCCGGTTCGGGCGCTTGTGGCACCTCCTGCGGCGACTCGGGTGCCGTGGGTTCCGGCGCGCGCACCGGGCGTTCAGGCGGCGCAGGCTCAGGCCGCGGGGCCGGGTCCGGATCGGGGTCCGGTGTCGGCTCGGGGGTCGGCTCCGGATCGGGCTGCGGGGCGGGCACGGGATCGGGCGACGTTGGCGGAACGGGCGTCGGCTCGGGCGCAGGGTCCGGGTCAGGCGCCGCCGGTTCCGGGGTGGAATCGGGGGTCGGTTCCCGGACCGCGGATGCCCGCTCTTCCTCAGCGACGCCACCCTCTTCGACGATGGCGTCCAGCCCCTCCTCGATCCTCGACGAGGACTTGAACAACCGATCCTTGAGTTTGCTGAAAAAGGCCATGCGCGCGCGCTCCGGTGGGTGCTGGACTTTATCTAACCATATGCCGGGCAAAGGTTAAGGGCCGCGGCGCGATTCTCTACGACGACGGGTCGCTCCGAGGTGGGGCCCGTGATCCGTCCCGCTCGCCACTTTGGCCTTAATCCCGCCGACTTGGCGGGTTAGTCTGGTGCCGCGAAATTCGTTGAGGATCGAAGATGCGCCACCCGCTTGTTCTTTTTGCGCTTGCGACGCTTACCGCCCCGGCGTTGCTGGCGCTTGGAGCATTGATGGGCGGCGGCTGGGCCTGGGCGGGATTGCTGTGGATGACCCTGCTGACAGCGGTGCTGGACGAGGCCGTGGCCTGGACCCTGCCGTCCGAAGACCCCGCTGCCGAATTTCCCCGTGCAGATGCGCTATCGCTGGTCCTGGTGGTCGCGCAGATCGGGCTGTTGGGGCTGGTGATCCAGGCCTTGGGGCAGGGCCGGGTGGCCGGGATCGAGGCCCTTGCACTGGCCCTTGGCACGGGGCTGTTCCTGGGCCAGGTGGGCAATTCGAACGCCCACGAGCTGATCCACCGATCCACGCGCAGGCTGCGCCGGGCGGGTGTGCTCGCCTATGTCTCGGTGCTGCACGGCCAGCATGTCTCGGGGCACCTGCTGGTGCATCATGTTCATGTTGGCACCCGCGCCGACCCCAATTCGGCGCGCTGGGGCGAGGGGCTTTATCGGTTCTTCCTGCGCGCCTGGCCGGGCGAGCTGCGCCATGCCTTCGCCGCCGAACGCGCGCGTGATCGCGCCACGGGCCGCCCGCCTTGGCACAATCCTTTCGCGGCGTATCTTCTGGGCGGTTTGGCCTTCCTGGCGCTGGCGCTCTGGCTGGGGGGACCGGTGGGGCTGGCGTGGTATCTGGGGCTGGCGGCTTTTGCCCAGCTGCAGCTGATGACCTCGGACTACGTGCAGCATTACGGGCTGCGCCGCGAAACCGGCCCCGACGGCCGACCCGAGCCGGTGCGCCCGCGCCACTCGTGGAACGCCCCGCACTGGTTCAGCGCGGCGCTGATGCTCAACGCGCCGCGCCATTCCGACCATCACGCGCACCCGGCCCGACCCTACCCGGCCCTGCGACTGGAAGACGACATGCCACACCTGCCCTATTCCTTGCCGGTCATGGCCTGCATCGCGCTCTGGCCAGGTCACTGGCGGCGGCTGATGGACCCGCTGGCGACAGCCTGGCAGAACCGGATGGACGGGCGGCCTGACGATCTGCCAGACTGGCGCCCATGAAACAGCTTGCCGCCGTCCTCGCCCTCGTGCCCCTGCCCGCGTTGGCCGAAACCGCGATGAGCGGCGAGGAATTCGAAGCCTACATGACCGGCAAGACCCTGACCTTTTCGGCCAATGGCCAGCCCTACGGCGTGGAATACTACGCCCCTTCGCAGCGGGTCATCTGGTCATTCCTCGACGGCGCCTGCATGCAGGGCGAATGGTATGCCGAGGACCGTGCGATCTGTTTCGTCTACGATGACGACCCCGAGCCGAAGTGCTGGAAGGTCTACAAGGCGGACAATGGAATCCGGGCCGAGTTTCTCGACAGCGCCGAGCCCACCATTCTCTACGAGGTCGACGAGAGTGCGCCGCTGATCTGCGACAACATGGGGTCCTAGGACCCGCCAACAGGAGCCGAACCCGCCTAGAACAGGCTGCCCTGGTCCTTTGGCGGTGGCTTCGACCTGGAGGCCCTTGGCGGCTTCGGCGTCCCCGGACCGAGCGCAATCTTGCCATCGGTGAACTCCAGTTCCAGCGCCGCGGCCTTTCCGGCGGCCTTGGCCGTGGTCACGACCGCGCCATCACCCCGCACGACGGCGTAACCGCGCCTGAGGGTCTCGGTGTATCCGAGCGTCCGGCGCAGGTTGTCAAGCGCCTCCAGCCGCGCCGCGCGGCGATCCTGGGCTGTCCGGGCGGCCATTTGAAGCCGCTCAAGCCGGGCCCGAACGTCCTGCCTCCCGCGCGCGACGGCGCGCTCTACCGCAAGCGGGCTCAGCCGGCCCGCCTGAACCATGAAGCGTCCCCGGGCATCGCGGGCCGCCCGATCCAACGCCGGGGCCAACCGCGCGCCCGTTGCGGCCTGCCGCTCGCGCGCACGGTCCAGCCGACCCTGCAACAGCCCCGGCCGCAGGCTGCCCGCCGCACGGCTCAGCCGCAATTCGCCCGCACTGACCCGGCCCTTGAGCGCGAGGTCCAGCTTTTCCGACCAGTAGTCCAACCGCTGGCGGGCGTCCTCGACCAGTGTCTCGGGCCGGGGCAACAGCCGCCCGAGATCCTTCACCCGCTGCTTGCGCAGGCGCAGACCTTCGGTCTCGGCACGGTTCAACCGCATGTCGAGTTGCTCGATGGCCCCGATCAGCTCCAGCCGCACTGGCACCGCGATCTCGGCGGCCGCCGACGGCGTGGGCGCGCGCCGGTCGGCGGCATGGTCGATCAGCGTCGTGTCCGTCTCGTGGCCTACCGCCGAAATCAGCGGGATGTCACTGGCGGCGGCGGCGCGGACGACCTCCTCTTCGTTGAACCCCCACAAATCCTCGATCGACCCGCCACCACGGGCCACGATCAACAGGTCGGGCCGTGGCAGTGCCCCGCCGGGCGTCATCGCATTGAAGCCCCGGATCGCACGGGCCACCTGAGGCGCGCAGTCGCGGCCCTGAACCGCAACCGGCCAGACCAGCACCCGGCGCGGGAAACGGTCGCGCAAGCGATGCAGGATGTCGCGGATCACCGCACCCTGAGCCGAGGTCACGACCCCGATCACCTCGGGCAGGAAGGGCAGCGTCTGCTTGCGTTCAGGGGCGAAAAGACCCTCGGCCTGCAACGCCTTGCGCCGTTTCTCCAGCATCGCCATGAGCGCGCCGACCCCGGCCACGGCCACCTCGGTTGCGTTCATCTGGTATTTCGACTGGTTGGCGAAGGTGGTCATGCGACCATGGGCGACGACCTCCATGCCTTCTTCCGGGATGACACTCAGGCCGGAAATCTGGCCCTTCCAGGTGGTACAGGCCAGCACCGCCCTGTCATCCTTGAGATCGAAATAGAGATGCCCCGACCGGGCGCGGACGACACGGCCCACCTCGCCCTTGACGCGGACATGGCCGAACTCGCCCTCGATGGCGCGCTTGACCGCACCCGACAGCTCGCTGACGGTGAATTCCGGCGTATTTCCTGCCTTTTCCGGCTCGTCGATCAGGTCCATGCGCGGCGCCCTTGTGCTGCTTTGCCGCCGATCCTAAAAGGCCCGCAGTCAAAGGGAAAGCGACCATGAACATCCTGATCCTCGGTGGTGGCGGGCGTGAACATGCCCTCGCCTGGGCCGTCATGCAGAACCCCAAGTGCGACAGGCTCATCGTCGCCCCGGGCAATGCGGGCATCGCGCAAATCGCCGAATGCCCCCGGCTGGACATCCTGGACGGCGAGGCGGTGGCCGGGTTCTGCGCGGAGAATGCCGTCGACCTGGTGATCATCGGCCCGGAGGCCCCCCTGGCGGCCGGGATGGCAGACCAGTTGCGCGCCGCGGGGCTTTCCGTTTTCGGACCTTCAGGCGCTGCCGCGCGGCTGGAGACGTCCAAATCCTTCACGAAGGCAATCTGCGCGGCCTGTGGTGCCCCCACCGCCGGGTATGCCCGTTTCACCGAGGCCGAGGCCGCCAAGGCCCATGTTCGCGACAAGGGTTGCCCGATCGTGGTCAAGGCCGACGGGCTGGCCGCGGGCAAAGGGGTGATCGTGGCCATGGACGAGGACACGGCGCTGGCCGCGATCGACGACATGTTCTTGGGGGAGTTCGGCGCCGCCGGGGCCGAGGTCGTGATCGAGGAGTTCATGACAGGCGAGGAAGCCTCATTCTTCGTGCTTTGCGACGGGAATACCGCCCTGCCCGTGGGCACCGCGCAGGACCACAAGCGCGCCTTCGACGGCGACGAGGGCCCCAATACCGGCGGAATGGGCGCCTATTCGCCGGCGCCGGTCCTGACAGATGCCCTGGTGCAGAAGACCATGGACGAGATCGTTCAGCCCACCATCGCCGAGATGGCCCGACGCGGCACCCCCTACCAGGGCGTGCTCTATGTCGGGTTGATGATCGAGGATGGCCAGCCGCGCCTGGTGGAATACAATGTCCGTTTCGGCGACCCGGAATGCCAGGTGCTGATGATGCGGCTGGGCGCGCAGGCGCTGGACCTGATGCAGGCCTGCGCCGAGGGCCGGCTGCACGAGACCCAGGTCAACTGGGCCGAGGACCACGCCATGACCGTGGTCATGGCCGCGACGGGCTATCCAGGGTCCTACGAGAAAGGCAGCGTCATCAAAGGACTGGACAACTTGCCCGAGGACAGCATGAGCATGGTCTTCCACGCCGGCACCACGGAACGGGATGGCCGGATCATTGCCAGCGGTGGAAGGGTGCTGAACGTCACCGCCCGCGGCGCGACGCTGGGCGAGGCCCGCGACCGCGCCTATGCCATGATCGGGCGGATCGACTGGCCCGAGGGGTTCAACCGCGGCGATATTGGCTGGCGGGCGCTGGACTGACCGAGATCACCAAGCATTCGGTCAGAACGGCGACAGCCGCGTCC
Organism: Salibaculum sp.; assembly: GCF_035270045.1. NCBI lineage: Bacteria > Pseudomonadati > Pseudomonadota > Alphaproteobacteria > Rhodobacterales > Roseobacteraceae > Salibaculum > Salibaculum sp. Next base: position 5,995 of record NZ_DATFIP010000052.1, on the reverse strand, counting down.
TGACGAACGCGGCTGTCCCGAGACTCCAGAACCGTGCCCGACGGGTCAGGCGGCGCGGCTGATCAGCACTTCGTCGATTTCCTTGGCGGCATCGGTCTCGTCACCGTTGTTCACGGCGGCGATTTCGCGGGTCAGACGTTCCAGCGCGGCTTCGTAAAGTTGACGCTCGGAATAGCTCTGCTCGCGCTGGTCGTCGGCGCGATGCAGGTCGCGAACGACCTCGGCAATGGCGATCAGGTCGCCGGAGTTGATCTTCTGTTCATACTCCTGAGCCCGGCGCGACCACATGGCCTTCTTGACCTTGGCCTTGCCGCGCAGGGTTTTCATGGCATCGGCCACCACGTCGGGCGTCGAGAGCGACCGCATGCCGACCTCGTCGGCCTTGTTGGTGGGGACGCGCAGGGTCATCTTGTCCTTGTCGAAAGAGATCACGAAAAGCTCCAGTTCGAAGCCTGCGACCTCCTGCTTCTCGATCGAGACGATCTGGCCCACCCCGTGGGAGGGATAAACCACGAATTGGTTAGGCTTGTATTGTGACTTCTTGGTCATGACTTCCTTCCAAAGGCGCCGCCCGCATGGGTCCCGCGACCCGGGTGGCAGAATTCCGGCGACAGAAGACCCGGCGGGACCAAACCGGTCCCGTCGGGCCTCCCATGCAAATCTCGGGTCAACACTTTCGCAGCATCATTTGAAATATAGCATAAAAATGGCACCTGAGGAAGTGCCGCGGTGCAGCATGACACGGATACCATTTTCGCTTTTCAGATCAATGACCTGCACCGGGACTGTGGCGCGAATCGAATGTCAGCCGCCCTCGCCCGGCTTTTCCGAGAAAAGCTCGAGCTTGCCGGGTTTGCCGTCCATGTCCTCGGCGGTGGGCAGCGGGTCCTTCTTGGTGATGATGACCGGCCACGCCTCGGAATACTTGCGGTTGAATTCCACCCACTTCTCCATTTCCGGCTCGGTATCGGGACGGATCGCGTCGGCGGGGCACTCGGGTTCGCAGACGCCGCAGTCAATGCACTCGTCAGGGTGAATCACCAGCATGTTCTCGCCCTCGTAGAAACAGTCCACGGGGCAAACCTCGACGCAGTCGGTGTACTTGCAGGCGATACAGTTGTCGTTGACGATATAGGTCATGGCGGTCCGAAAATTCTCCTTCGCCCCTAGCTAGTCCACCGAAGGGTCATCCGCAAGCGCAGAGGCCCCGATCTCGCGCAGGAAAGCCGCTCGATTCTCGCGGTCGCGCCGGGACGGGCGCCCGGTCCCGCGCGGGCGCTCGGCCCCGGACATGCGATCCGACGCGGGCACCGGGGCCGGGCCGATATCCTCGTAGAGTGCCTGCGCCTCGGGGGCCGGGCCGCGCCGCGTGCCCAGCTCGCGGATGCGCACCACGCGCAAGCGGTCGCCCTGGGGAAAGGTAAGCACCGCGCCGGGGCCGACCGCCCGGGCCGGTTTCGAGACCGGCGTGCCGTCGACACGGACCTTGGCCGCCTGCACAGCCTTGGCCGCCAGGCTGCGCGTCTTGAAGAATCGCGCCTGCCAGAGCCACTTGTCGAGCCGGATCGAGGGCGCCGCGCTCACTTGGTCTTGAGCCCTGCCAGCGCTTGGGCGAAGGGGTTGTCAGGGTCGATGGGTTTGTTCTTGCCCGCGGGTTTCGAGGCCCCTTTTTGCGCCCCGGTCCCCGCGTCCTTGCCACCGCCCTGGGGCTTGCCGCGCTTGCCCTTGGGCGCAGCCTTGCGGCCCTGCGGCTTGCGGGCCTGCTGCCCGCGCCGGTTTCCGCCCCAGGTGAAGGTGTAGAAAACCTCGACTTCCGCGGGGGCAGCCTCGGCCGCCGGGGTCTCGCCCGGGGGGGTCTCTTCTTCCGGGGCCGCGGGAATATCCGGGGCCACCTCGGGGGTCTCGGGGGCGGTTTCGGCCAGGGGGGCCACGCCTGCATCGGGGATGCGCTCGACCGCGTCTTCCGCCGTTTCAGGCGGGTCGCCGGCTCCAGCCCCGGGCGTTGAACCGGGTGCAGTCTCGGGTTCCGGCTCCGGCACATCGGCCAGCGCCGCGTCCACCGGCTTGACCTTCTCGCGCTCGCCGCGCTCGGCACGATACCCCAGGCCGTCCATCAGCCCCGCGAACTGTTCCAGCGTCATGCCCGTGATCGAAAGCATGTCCGCCGTGGCCTCGAAGCCGCCCCGCGTGTCCTGATCGCGCAGCATGTCCGCCAGGCGTTCCAGCATGTCGATGCGAATCGCCCGCTCACCGGCGGCGCGGTAGCCCGACATGGCATAGCTGCCCGGCGTCGCCCCCTCGACCGTTGGCACCGTGACCAGCCCGGGCGGCGGCGCCTCGGGGAATGTGTCCAGCCCCTTGGACAGCGACCAGAGCACCAGCCGCAGACGGGTTGGCGCCGGCTTCAGCAACACCGGCATGAAAATGGTGAACTGTCCGAAGCGCACGCCATGCTTGCGCAGGGCGCCGCGTGCCTCCTGGTCCAGCGCCTTGACCTCGTCGGCGACCTCGCCACGCGGAACCACGGCGAACCCCTCGATCATGCGGAAGGCAAAGCCCTTGGCCCGGCCCTGGAGCGTTTCGTCCTTCTGCATGGCCAGCATCGGCTCGAACAGCGTGGCGACGCGGCGGTCCATGAAGTGCTGCAACCGGCGCTGCACCTTCTGGGCAACCTCCGGCCCGGCCTCGTCATCGACGAAGGGCTCGACGCGCGGCTTGAGCGGTTCGTCGCCCGCCACCAGCTTTCCAACGGCCTGCCCACCCCACATCAGCCCGCCCTGCTCGGTGAAGTCGAGCTCGGTATCGGGTGCGTTGTAGAAGCGGTCGGCGCGCAGGCTGAACTGCGGCTGCAGCGCCTGCAGGGAAGCCTGCCGCAGGGTCTTGGCCTCGTCAGGGCTGGCGCTTTTGTCCTGCCTGAAACGGAAGCCTTCCAACTTGCCCACGAACTGCCCCTCGACAGTCACTTCGCCCTGATCGTTCACCTCGGCCACAAGGCCCTCCTTCTGCTTGAGCCGGCGAAGCAGCACGCTGGTCCGCCGGTCCACAAATCGTTGGGTCAGCGCATCATGCAACGCGTCCGACAATCGGTCTTCTACCGCGCGAGTCACCCCGCGCCAATGAGATTCGTCCGCGACCCAGCCCTTGCGCTGCGCGACATAGGTCCAGGTGCGAATATATGCCAGCCGCCTGGACAGGGTGTCTATGTCGCCGTCGGCCCGGTCGATGCGCTTGACCTGCCGCGCCATCCAGTCGTCGGGCACGCGCCCGTTTTCGTGAAGGAAACCAAAGATCCGGGTCAGCATCTGCGCGTGTTCGGTATGCGAGATGCCGCGGAAATCCGGGATGCGGCAGACATCCCAGAGCAGTCGCACGGATTTGCCGTCGCTGGCCCGGGCGCGGACCTCGGCATCCTCGGCGAGGGTCTTCAGCGCCAACAGGTCGTCGCTGTCGCGCACACGGGTCAGCCAGTCGTCGTCGGTGCGCATTTCCAGCGCGCGGATCAGCCGTTCCGGGGTGCCGAAATCCAACCTGGAATTGCGCCATTGCAGTTTCTTGACAGCGCGGAACTGGTGGTTGGTGATGGCCTCGACCACGGGTGCGTCGATCCCGGGCGCCTCGCCGGTGACGCCGAAGGTGCCGTGGTTCATGTGCCGCCCTGCGCGGCCCGCGATCTGGGCCAGCTCGTCGGGTTGCAGGTGACGCATCCGCCGCCCGTCGAACTTGGACAACGCCGAAAAGGCCACGTGGTCGATGTCGAGGTTGAGCCCCATGCCGATGGCATCCGTGGCCACCAGGTAGTCGACGTCGCCGTTCTGGTACATCGCAACCTGGGCGTTGCGGGTGCGCGGACTGAGCGCGCCCATCACCACCGCCGCGCCGCCCTTCTGGCGGCGCAGAAGCTCGGCGATGGCATAGACATTATCGACCGAAAAGCCGACGATCGCCGAGCGGCCCGGCATCCGGCTTATCTTTTTGGAACCCGAATAGGTCAGGTCGGAAAATCGCTCGCGTTTCATGAACTGCACACCGGGCACCATGGCGGAAATGACGCCACGCATGGTTTCGGACCCCATGAAGAGCGTCTCGTTCAGCCCGCGCGCCCGTAGCAACCGGTCGGTGAAGACGTGGCCGCGCTCGGGGTCGGCGGCCAGCTGGATCTCGTCCACAGCCAGGAAATCGCAGCCCATCCCCTCGGGCATGGCCTCGACCGTGCAGACCCAGTACTGGGTCCGGTCCGGAACGATACGTTCCTCGCCGGTGACCAGCGCAACCACGGACGGACCGCGCACCGCGACGATACGGTCATAGACCTCGCGCGCGAGCAGCCGCAGCGGCAGGCCGATGATGCCGGTGCGATAGGCCAGCATCCGCTCGATCGCGTAATGGGTCTTGCCGGTGTTGGTCGGGCCAAGGACCGCCGTGATCCGGGCAGGCTCGGGCATGGGTGGCCCCCTTGAAGGGAAGGGTCAGAGCGTGGACCCCTCCAGCTGCACTTCCAGCCGTTCGATGGCTTGCGCCAGGTCGGGCGAATTGGGGCTTATCTGTTCGATTTTTCGGTAGACCTCAAGCGCCTCCAGGGGGCGGTCCAGCTCCTGCAGGATGCGGGCAAACCCGGCCATCGCCCCGAAGTGGCGTGGATTGAGAACCAATGCTCGGCGCAGGTCGTCGAGGGCTGGCCCGTAGAGATCCTGCGCGAAATACGCCGTGGCGCGGGCTTGGTAACCTTCGGCGAACTCCGGCGCATGGTCGATCAGGGCGGTCAGGTGCTCGGCGGCAACCTTGACCTCACCCGCCTCCAGCGCCTCGCTCCCGCGCCGCAGAAGCAGGTCCATCGCCGGAGAGCCGCTCCTGGACCACGCGTCGCGAATCTGCGCCTCGATCCGGGCGGTCTGCTCTGTATCAGCTGTCTTCAGATCGGTGAACAGGCTGTCCAGGCGGTCGGTTTCAGCCGCGCCGGGCGCGGAAAATCCCAGCAACAGCACAAATGCCGCAACGATATGTTTGAAGCCGTGTCGGTCGATGCCCATAACTGACAATGTAACGCAACGAACGCCCGACGCCAGAGGCGGGTGGTCACATTCCAGCAAGAGGACCGACAGACATGAGCGACGTAATCTCCGAGGCCGTCACCGCCCTGAACGCAAAGATGGACGGTGCCGATTTCGACGGCACCGCCAAGTTCGTGATCGAGGACGCGGGCGCCGTGATTATCGACGGCGACGGCGCGCGGGCCGCCGACGAGGAGGCCGACGTGACGCTGACGGCGAACGCCGAGACATTCAAGGCGATCCTCGACGGTGAAGAGAACCCCACCGCCGCCTTCATGAGCGGCAAGCTGTCGGTGGATGGCGACATGGGGATGGCCATGAAACTGGCCGGCGTCCTGGGCTGACCCCACCATGGAGCAGGCCCCCTACAACGGGCGGACGGCCCGCAACCCGGCCGGCGTTGCCCACTGGGTGACAACCCCGGACGGGGTGCGCCTGCGCATCGGCCACTGGCCAATGGACGAGGCCCGCGGCACCGTCCTCATCTTTCCCGGCCGCACCGAGTATGTCGAGAAGTATGGCCCCGCCGCTGCGGATTTCGCCGCTCGGGGCTATGCGTCTCTGGCCATAGACTGGCGTGGCCAGGGGCTGGCCGACAGGCTGCAAGACAACCCGGTCGTGGGCCACGTGGGGCAATTCGCGGACTACCAGATTGATGCCCGCTCCGCGGTGGACCACGCCCGCGCCCTGGGCCTGCCCGAGCCCTTTCATCTGCTGGCCCACTCCATGGGCGGGGCCATCGGCCTGCGCTCCGTGATGGAAGGCTATCCAGTTGAAACAGCGTCTTTTTCCGCGCCGATGTGGGGGATATCCATGGCCACGCCCCTGCGTCCACTGGCCTGGGGGTTAAGCTCGCTCAGCCGTCCGCTGGGCTTTTCCCATATTGTCGCCCCGGGACAGGAGGCCGAAACCTACGTGCTGCGCGAGGGCTTCGCGGGCAACACCCT
>NZ_DATFIP010000051.1:0-17650 GCF_035270045.1 Salibaculum sp. | reverse complement strand
ACCGTCAATGCTGTCATACGCCTGGAAATCACCGAAATACTTCGTGATCGCAGCCGTCAGCGTCGTCTTGCCGTGGTCAACGTGACCAATCGTACCGATGTTCACGTGCTCTTTCGAACGATCAAACTTTTCCTTTGCCATCATGGCCTCCTTTGACTGTCGCGACGGGCCACAGCCCGCCGCTTCATGTTGCTCAGGCGAAGCTCGCCTGGATTTCCTCGCTGATGTTCTGCGGCACCGGATCGTAGTGCGAGAACTGCATGGTGAACTGCGCCCGTCCCGAGGACATGGACCGCAGCGTGTTGATGTAGCCGAACATGTTGGCCAGCGGCACATCGGCGGAGATGGCGATGGCGTGCCCGCGGGGTTCCTGGCCCTGCACCTGGCCGCGCCGCGACGTCAGGTCGCCGATGATGGAGCCGGTGTATTCCTCCGGCGTGATCACCTCGACCTTCATCATCGGTTCCAGCATCTTCGCGCCGGCCTTCCGGAGACCTTCGCGCATGGCCATGCGCGAAGCGATCTCGAAGGCCATGACACTGGAGTCCACGTCGTGGTACTTGCCGTCGATCAGCGCGACCTTGAAGTCGATCACCGGGAAACCGGCAAGCGGACCACTGTCCATCACGCTCTCGATACCCTTCTCGACACCCGGAATGTACTCCTTGGGCACCGACCCGCCGACGATACGGGACTCGAAGGAGTAGCCTTCGCCCGGCTCGGTCGGCGAAATGATCATCTTCACCTCGGCGAATTGGCCCGAACCACCCGACTGCTTCTTGTGGGTGTAGGTATGCTCGATCTCATGGCCGATCGTCTCGCGATAAGCGACCTGCGGCGCACCGATGTTGGCGTCGACTTTGAACTCGCGCTTGAGACGATCCACCAGGATATCCAGGTGAAGTTCGCCCATGCCCTTCATGATCGTCTGGCCCGACTCCAGGTCGGTCTCGACGCGGAAAGACGGGTCTTCGGCGGCCAGTCGCGCCAAGCCCTGGGACATCTTCTCCTGGTCACCCTTCGTCTTGGGCTCGACCGCGATCTCGATCACGGGCTCAGGGAAGGTCATGGTTTCCAGCACGACGGGCGCCTTGGGGTCACAGATCGTGTCCCCGGTGGTCGTGTCCTTCAGGCTGGCCAGGGCGATGATGTCGCCGGCAAAGGCTTCCTCGATCTCGGTCCGATCGTTGGAATGCATCATCATCATGCGGCCGACACGCTCTTTCTTGCCCTTGGTGGCATTCAGCATCGTGTCGCCCTTGCGCAGCACGCCGGAATAGATCCGGGTGAAGGTCAGCGAACCGACGAAGGGGTCGTTCATGATCTTGAAGGCCAGGCCCGAGAACGGCATGTCGTCATCCGCGCGGCGCGGGATGTTGCGGGTCTCGGTCTCGTCGTCGGGGGCAAAGCCCATGTAATCGACCACGTCCATGGGGCTTGGCAGGTAGTCGATCACGGCGTTCAGCAGCGGCTGGACACCCTTGTTCTTGAAGGCCGAACCGCCGAGGACCGGCACGAAGGTCAGGTCGAGCGTGCCCTTGCGCAGCAGCTTGCGCAGGGTCGGCACATCGGGCTCCTCGCCTTCGAGGTAGGCCATCATGGCGTCGTCATCCACCTCGACGGCAGCCTCGATCATCTTGCCACGCCATTCCTCGGCCTGGTCCTTGAGGCTGTCACGGATATCTTCCTGGAACCAACTCGCGCCCAGGTCCTCGCCGCGCCAGACCCATTCCTTCATGGTGACGAGGTCGATTACGCCCTCCAGCTCGTGCTCGGCGCCGATGGGCAGGGCGACCGGCACAGCCCGTGCGCCTGTTCGATCCTCGATCATGCGCACGCAGTTGAAGAAGTCAGCGCCGATCTTGTCCATCTTGTTGACGAAGACGATGCGCGGCACCTTGTAGCGGTCGGCCTGGCGCCACACGGTCTCGGTCTGGGGCTCGACACCGGCGTTCGCGTCCAGCACGCAGATCGCACCATCGAGCACGGCAAGCGACCGCTCGACCTCGATGGTGAAGTCCACGTGCCCGGGGGTGTCGATGATGTTCATGCGGTGCTTGAGCGAGTCCGGCTCCTTGCCGTTCTCGGTACGCTCCCAGAACGTGGTGGTCGCGGCAGAGGTGATGGTGATGCCACGCTCCTGCTCCTGCTCCATCCAGTCCATGGTCGCGGCGCCGTCGTGGACCTCGCCGAGGTTGTGGGATTTGCCCGTGTAGAACAGGATACGCTCCGAGCAGGTGGTCTTGCCCGCGTCGATGTGAGCCATGATCCCGAAGTTACGGTATCGGTCGAGGGGATAATCGCGTGCCATTTGGCCTAGTCCTCAAAGAGTGTTGTATTACCAGCGGTAGTGGCTGAACGCCTTGTTGGCGTCGGCCATCTTGTGGGTGTCTTCGCGCTTTTTCACCGCGGTGCCGCGGCCGTTGACCGCATCCGCGAGCTCGCCAGCCAGGCGCTCTTCCATTGTGTTTTCGTTGCGCGACCGCGCAGCGGTGATCAACCAGCGGATGGCCAGGGCCTCGCGGCGCTCGGGGCGGACCTCGACGGGCACCTGGTAGGTTGCACCGCCGACGCGGCGCGAGCGGACTTCGACGGCCGGCTTGATGTTATCCAGCGCCTCGTGGAACACCTCCACCGGGGCCTTCTTGAGCTTGTCTTCGACCCGGTCGAATGCGCCGTAGACGATGCGTTCGGCGGCGGACTTCTTGCCGTGGTACATCAGGTTGTTCATGAACTTGGTGAGAACCCGGTCACCGTACTTGGCGTCGGGCAGGACTTCGCGCTTCTCTGCGGCGTGACGACGAGACATCTTTTCTTCCTCTTACTTGGGACGCTTGGCGCCGTACTTCGAACGGCGCTGCTTGCGGTCCTTGACGCCCTGGGTATCGAGCACACCGCGCAGGATGTGGTAGCGCACGCCGGGAAGGTCCTTCACACGGCCGCCACGGATCAGGACGACGGAGTGTTCCTGAAGGTTGTGGCTTTCGCCGGGAATGTAGCTGATCACCTCGTAGCCGTTGGTCAGACGCACCTTGGCCACTTTCCGCATGGCCGAGTTCGGCTTCTTCGGCGTGGTGGTATAGACGCGCGTGCAGACGCCGCGCTTCTGCGGGTTGCCTTCCAGGTGAAGGGACTTGGAACGTTTGGCTTTGGGCTGCCGGGGCTTCCGGATCAGCTGCTGGATCGTTGGCATTGGGCTTTGTTCCCCACTTCATACACATGTGTAGCGAACCAATCGGTCCGCGGTTTTCGGTTCACGTGCCTCATGCGTCCACAAAGCACGACAAGCCCGCAGTCGTTCCCTTACCGGAGGAACGGTGCGGTGGGCTATTCAGAGGATCGGGCCAGCAGTAGGCCGGATCTTGACCACTGAAATTTTGATACTCAGGTACGAGGCCCACGGACCCCTGCCAAGTGCGCCGGTCTATAGGCAGAGTCGGGGGGACTGTCAACAGCCCTGACGCATCCGGCGTGTCATGACCATGCGGCATCTTGTTCGGTGCGCACGGCAGAACGCGCACGAAAAGGCATCTTCCTACAACCATCTCAGCACCCACCAAGGCGGGCAAGCAAGGATGTATGGCGAAAGCGTGCGGTGAAACCGACCTCGCCTGACGCTTTGCGGCGACCACTCGCATGACGGCATGCGGTGACCACGAAGCTGATCATCGACGCCATCATCCAGGGTTCACCGCGCATGTGCTCCGTCAGGCCCCTGTTCCTGTCCCCCTTCCCGTCACTGGCAAGGAGCGCGACATGCACCAGCGCCTGCCGGGCAAGTGGACGCGCGCCCGATGCCAGACATGAAAAGGCCCCGCAGAAGGGCGGGGCCTTTCCTGTGTATTGCCGTCCGGACCGCGGATCAGTCGTCGCGGCTTTCGGGCGTGTCCGCGATGAGCGTATCGAAATCGTCTCCGCCGATCACGTCGTCGTCGCCTTCCGGGGCAGCCAGCGCGGCCGCGGCCTCGGCCTCTTCGCGGCGGGCCTCGATCACGACATTGTCGCGCTCTTGTGCCACACGTTGCACCCGCTGCGCGGCCCCACCGGTGCCGGCCGGGATCAGGCGCCCGACGATCACGTTCTCTTTCAGGCCGACCAGCTTGTCGCGCTTGCCCTGAACCGACGCCTCGGTCAGCACGCGCGTGGTTTCCTGGAAGGACGCCGCCGAGATGAAGCTGCGGGTCTGCAACGACGCCTTGGTGATACCAAGCAGGATCGGCTCGCCCGTGGCCGGACGCCCACCCTTGGAGATCGCCTTCTCGTTGGCAGCCTCCAATTCCTGCTTGTCGACATGCTCGCCTTTGAGAAGCGTCGAATCCCCACTGTCGAGGATTTCCCACTTCTGCAGCATCTGGCGCACGATCACCTCGATGTGCTTGTCGTTGATCTTCACGCCCTGCAGGCGATAGACGTCCTGCACCTCGTCGATCATGTATTCGGCAAGCGCCTCGACCCCGAGGATCGACAGGATGTCATGCGGCGCCGGGTTGCCGTCCATGACATAGTCACCCTTCTGGACGAAGTCGCCTTCCTGCACCGGAATGTGCTTGCCCTTGGGCACCATGTACTCAACCTTTTCGAGCGACTCGTCGGTTGGCTCGATCGCGATGCGGCGCTTGTTCTTGTAGTCCTTGCCGAAGCGGACATGGCCGTCGATCTCGGCGATGATCGCGTGGTCCTTGGGACGCCGGGCCTCGAAAAGCTCGGCAACACGAGGCAGACCGCCGGTGATGTCCTTGGTCTTGGCCCCCTCGCGCGGAATGCGCGCAACCACATCGCCGGCCTCGATCTTCTCGCCGTCCTCGATCGACAGAACCGCATCGACGGACATCGGATAGGTCACCGGGTTGCCCGCATCGTTGCGAACCGGTTCGCCATCTTCGCCCACGACCAGGATCTCGGGCTTGAGCTCGTTACCCTTGGGCGCCGCACGCCAGTCGGTGACGATCTTCTGGGTCATGCCGGTGGCGTCATCGGTTTCCTCGCGCACGGCGACCCCGTTGACCAGGTCCACGAACTTGGCCGTACCCGCTTTCTCGGCGATGATCGGCAGTGTGTAGGGGTCGAACTCGTAGAGCTTGTCACCGCGCTCGACCTGCTGGCCATCCTTGACGAAGATCTTGGAGCCGTAGCCCACCTTGTGCGAGGTCAGCTCACCCCCATTCTCGTCCAAAAGGGCAATGGCCATGTTGCGGCCCATCGAAATCGGCTCGCCGGCCGAGTTCTCGAGGATCTGCGCATCGCGCAGCTCGACCTTGCCGGCCACCGAGGATTCCAGGAAGGACTGCTGACCGCCCTGGGCGACCCCGCCGATGTGGAAGGTCCGCATTGTCAGCTGCGTGCCAGGCTCACCGATGGACTGCGCGGCGATGATGCCCACCGCCTCGCCGATGTTCACCTGAGTACCGCGGGCCAGGTCGCGCCCGTAACACTGGGCGCAGACGCCATCCTCGGCCTCGCAGGTCAGCGGGCTGCGGATCTTCATCTTGACCACGCCGGCATCGTCAATCGCGTCCGCCATGCGTTCATCGATCAGTTCGCCGTTCTTGACGAGCACCTCGTCGCCGCCGGGCACGATCACGTCCTCGGCCGCGACACGGCCCAGGATGCGCTCGCTCATGGTCGAGACGATCTCGCCGTCGTTGATCGCCGGTTCCGCGGTGATCGCGCGGTCGGTGCCGCAGTCGGACTCGCGCACGATACAGTCCTGGGCGACATCGACCAGGCGACGGGTCAGGTAGCCCGAGTTCGCCGTCTTGAGCGCCGTGTCCGACAGACCCTTGCGGGCCCCGTGGGTGGAGTTGAAGTACTCCAGCACGGTCAGGCCTTCCTTGAAGTTCGAGATGATCGGCGTCTCGATGATCTCTCCGCTCGGCTTGGCCATCAGGCCGCGCATCCCGCCCAGCTGCTTCATCTGGGTGACCGAGCCACGCGCACCGGAGTGCGCCATCATGTAGACCGAGTTCGGCTCCATCACGGCACCGTTCTCGTCGGTCCGTTCGGCCGAGATGGTCGACATCATTGCCTCGGTAACGCGGTCATTGGCCTTGGACCAGGCATCGACAACCTTGTTGTACTTCTCGCCCTGGGTGATCAGGCCGTCCATGTACTGCTGTTCGAAGTCCTTGACCTGGCCGCGGGTTTCGTCGACCAGCCCCCACTTGGTGTCGGGGATGACCATGTCGTCCTTGCCGAAGGAGATCCCGGCCTTGAAGGCCTCGCGGAAGCCCATGGTCATGATCTGGTCGCAGAAGATCACCGATTCCTTCTGGCCGCAGTAGCGGTAGACGGTGTCGATGACCTGCTGCACCTCTTTCTTGCGCAGCAGGCGGTTGACCAGCTCGAACGGAGCCTTCGCATTCAGCGGCAGCAGCGCGCCCAGCCGAACGCGGCCGGGCGTCGTCTCGAATCTCTGGAAGACCTCCTGCCCGGTTTCGTCGATCTGCTTGACGCGGGCCTGGATCTTGGCGTGCATATGCACTTCGCCCTGGGCCAGCGCGTGCTCGACCTCTTCAACCGAACCAAAGACCATGCCTTCGCCCTTCATGCCGGCGCGTTCGATGGTCGTGTAGTAGAGACCCAGAATCATGTCCTGCGACGGGACGATGATCGGCGCGCCATTGGCCGGCGACAGGACATTGTTCGTCGACATCATCAGAACGCGCGCTTCCAGCTGGGCCTCGAGGCTCAGCGGGACGTGCACGGCCATCTGGTCACCGTCGAAGTCGGCGTTGAAGGCCGAACAGACCAGCGGGTGAAGCTGGATCGCCTTGCCCTCGATCAGAGTGGGCTCGAACGCCTGGATGCCCAGGCGGTGCAGGGTCGGCGCGCGGTTCAGCAGAACCGGGTGTTCGCGGATCACCTCATCGAGGATGTCCCAGACTTCGGGGCGTTCCTTCTCAACCAGCTTCTTGGCCTGTTTCACGGTGCTGGACAGGCCCTTGGCTTCCAGCCGCGAATAGATGAAGGGTTTGAAGAGTTCGAGCGCCATCTTCTTGGGCAAGCCGCATTGGTGCAACTTCAGTTCCGGCCCGGTCACGATGACCGAGCGCCCCGAGAAATCGACCCGCTTGCCCAGAAGGTTCTGACGGAAACGGCCCTGCTTGCCCTTGAGCATGTCCGACAGCGACTTCAGCGGACGCTTGTTGGCGCCGGTGATGACGCGGCCACGACGGCCGTTGTCGAAAAGCGCATCGACAGATTCCTGCAACATACGCTTTTCGTTCCGCACGATGATATCGGGCGCGCGCAGTTCGATCAGGCGCTTGAGGCGGTTGTTGCGGTTGATGACCCGGCGATACAGGTCGTTGAGATCCGAGGTCGCGAAGCGGCCACCATCCAGCGGCACCAGAGGACGCAGTTCCGGCGGGATCACCGGCACCACCGTCATGATCATCCATTCCGGGCGGTTGCCACTCTCGATGAAGCTTTCGACGACCTTCAGGCGCTTGATGATCTTCTTGGGCTTCAATTCGCCCGTCGCCTCTTTCAGGTCCTCGCGCAGTTGCTCTGCCTCGGCCTCCAGGTCGATCTGGGACAGCATCTCGCGAATCGCCTCGGCGCCGATGTTGGCGGTGAAGGCATCCATGCCGTAGGCGTCCTGGGCGTCGAGGAATTCCTCCTCGGTCATCAGCGCGCCGTATTGCAGGTCGGTCAGGCCCGGTTCGATCACGACGTAGTTCTCGAAGTAGAGCACGCGTTCCAGATCGCGCAGGGTCATGTCCAACATCAGGCCGATGCGGCTGGGCAGGGACTTGAGGAACCAGATATGCGCCACCGGCGCGGCCAGTTCGATATGGCCCATGCGTTCGCGGCGGACTTTCTGCAGGGTCACCTCGACGCCGCATTTCTCGCAGACGACGCCGCGATACTTCATGCGCTTGTACTTGCCGCAAAGGCATTCGTAATCCTTGATCGGGCCGAAGATACGCGCGCAGAACAGACCGTCACGCTCGGGCTTGAACGTGCGGTAGTTAATGGTTTCGGGCTTCTTGATCTCGCCGAAGGACCACGAAAGGATCCGCTCGGGCGAGGCAAGAGAGACCTTGATCTCGTCAAAGATCTTGGCCGGGGCGTTCGGATTGAACGGGTTGTTGGTAAGTTCCTGGTTCATGTCTTTCCCTCGAAATACGGGCTGGAAGGGGCGCGGGGGGCACGATGTCTGACGACGTCCCGGGCCCCCGGGGTTTTGTCGAAAACCCTTATTCGTCCTCCTCCGAGTCCAGGAGTTCCATGTTGAGGCCGAGGCCGCGGACTTCCTTCACGAGCACGTTGAAGCTCTCGGGCACGCCGGCCTCGAAGTTGTCCTCTCCCTTGACGATCGACTCGTAGACCTTGGTGCGGCCCGCCACGTCGTCCGACTTCACCGTCAGCATCTCCTGCAGGGTGTAGGCGGCACCATAGGCTTCCAGGGCCCAGACCTCCATCTCGCCGAAGCGCTGGCCACCGAACTGCGCCTTGCCGCCCAGCGGCTGCTGGGTCACGAGGCTGTAGGGGCCGGTCGAACGAGCGTGGATCTTGTCGTCGACAAGGTGGTGCAGCTTGAGCAGATACTTGATGCCGACCGTGACGGGCCGGCTGAACTGCTCGCCCGTGCGGCCATCGAAGAGCAGCGACTGCCCGGATTCATTGAACCCCGCGCGGCGAAGCGCGTCGTTCACGTCATCCTCCTTGGCGCCGTCAAAGACGGGCGTGGCGATCGGCACGCCGCCCGTGACATTGCCGGCCGCTTCGAGCAGATGCTGATCGTCCATGCCCTCGATTCCCTCGGCATAGACGTCGTCGCCATAGGCGATCCGCATGGCGTCGCGCACCGGGGTAAGGTCGCCCGAGCGGCGATATTCGCCCAAGGCATCCTCGATCTGGTTGCCCAGGCCGCGCGCGGCCCAGCCCATGTGCGTCTCAAGGATCTGTCCGACGTTCATCCGGCTGGGCACGCCAAGCGGGTTGAGCACGAAATCGACCGGGGTGCCGTCCTGCAGGAATGGCATGTCCTCGACCGGCACCACCTTTGAGATGACGCCCTTGTTGCCGTGGCGTCCGGCCATCTTGTCGCCGGGCTGAAGCTTGCGCTTCACGGCCACGAAGACCTTGACCATCTTCATCACGCCGGGCGGCAGGTCGTCGCCGCGGCGGACCTTTTCGACCTTGTCCTCGAAGCGGGCGTCCAGCTGGCGCTTCTGCGCCTCGTACTGTTCGTTCAGCGCCTCGACGACCTGGGCGTCCTCCTCTTCCTTCAGGGCCAGCTGCCACCAGTGGCTGCGGGGCAGCTCCTCGAGAAGTTCGGCGGTGATCTCGGTGCCGGCCTTGATGCCTCTCGGCCCCTTGGCGACGGTCTTGCCGACCAGCATCGAGTTCAGACGCGCGTAGATGTTGCGATCCAGGATCGCCATCTCGTCGTCCCGGTCACGGCCCAGGCGTTCGACCTCCTCACGCTCGATCTGAAGCGCGCGCTCGTCCTTTTCCACGCCGTGGCGGTTGAAGACCCGCACCTCGAGGATCGTGCCATAATCCCCCGGCGGCAGGCGCAAGGACGTGTCGCGCACGTCGGATGCCTTTTCCCCGAAGATCGCACGCAGGAGCTTTTCCTCGGGTGTCATCGGGCTTTCGCCCTTGGGGGTGATCTTGCCCACCAGAATATCGCCCGGTCCCACTTCGGCGCCGATGTAGACGATGCCCGCCTCGTCGAGATTGCGCAGGGCCTCCTCGCCGACATTGGGAATGTCGCGGGTGATTTCCTCGGGCCCCAGCTTGGTGTCGCGGGCGGCGACCTCGAATTCTTCGATGTGGACCGAGGTGAAGACGTCGTCCTTGACGATGCGCTCCGAGATCAGGATCGAGTCCTCGTAGTTGTAGCCGTTCCAGGGCATGAAGGCGACGACGACGTTCTTGCCGAGGGCCAGTTCCCCGATGTCCGTCGAGGGGCCGTCGGCGATCACTTCACCCTTGCCGACCATGTCACCCACCTTCACCAACGGGCGCTGATTGATGCAGGTGTTCTGGTTCGAACGCTGGAACTTGCGCATCCTGTAGATGTCCACGCCGGGGTCGCCGACCTCCAGGTCCTCGGTGGCGCGGATAACGATCCGCTGGGCGTCGACCTGGTCGATGATCCCGGCCCGCTTGGCCTGGATCGCGGCACCCGAGTCGATGGCGACCTTGCCCTCGATCCC
Organism: Salibaculum sp.; assembly: GCF_035270045.1. Taxonomy (NCBI): domain Bacteria; kingdom Pseudomonadati; phylum Pseudomonadota; class Alphaproteobacteria; order Rhodobacterales; family Roseobacteraceae; genus Salibaculum; species Salibaculum sp. The sequence continues at coordinate 7,478 of NZ_DATFIP010000051.1, read as the reverse complement.
GGTGCCGACCAACGGCGCTTCGGACCGAAGCGTCGGCACAGCCTGTCGCTGCATGTTCGATCCCATCAAGGCGCGGTTGGCGTCATCGTTTTCCAGGAATGGGATCAGCGAGGCCGCGACCGAGACCAGCTGCTTGGGGCTGACGTCGATCAGGTCCACGTTCTCGTTCGGGGCCAGGGTGTATTCACCGTTCTGCCGCGTCGAGACGAGGTCGTTGACGAACTTCATGTCCTTGTCGAGGTTCGCGTTCGCCTGGGCGACCGTATGGCGCATTTCCTCGGTCGCGGACATGTAATGCACCTCGTCGGAGACCTGGCCGCTCTGGACGACGCGGTAGGGGGTCTCGATGAAGCCGTACTTGTTCACGCGCGCATAGGTGGCCAAAGAGTTGATCAGGCCGATGTTCGGCCCTTCCGGCGTCTCGATGGGGCACATTCGGCCATAGTGCGTAGGATGCACGTCGCGCACTTCGAAGCCGGCCCGTTCACGTGTCAGGCCGCCCGGCCCGAGCGCCGACAGGCGGCGCTTGTGGGTGACTTCCGACAGCGGGTTGGTCTGGTCCATGAACTGCGACAGCTGGCTTGAGCCGAAGAATTCACGCACCGCCGCCGCGGCGGGCTTGGCGTTGATCAGGTCCTGCGGCATGACGGTGTCGATCTCGACCGAGGACATGCGTTCCTTGATGGCGCGCTCCATGCGCAGCAGGCCGACGCGATACTGGTTCTCCATCAGCTCGCCTACAGAGCGCACCCGGCGGTTGCCGAGGTGGTCGATGTCATCGATGTCGCCGCGCCCGTCGCGCAGGTCCACCAGGGCCTTGATGCAGGCAACGATATCCTCGCGGCGCAGGGTGCGCTGGGTGTCCTCGGCATCCAGGGCGAGGCGCATGTTCATCTTCACACGGCCCACGGCGGACAGGTCGTAGCGCTCGCTGTCGAAGAACAACGTGTCGAAGAGAGCACTGGCAGCATCAACGGTGGGCGGCTCGCCCGGGCGCATGACGCGGTAGATGTCCATGAGCGCGCTTTCGCGGTCCATGTTCTTGTCCTGCGCCATGGTGTTGCGCATGTAGGGGCCGACGTTGATGTTGTCGATGTCCAGAACCGGGATCGAGGTGACACCGGCATCGAGCAGCTCCTTGACGGTGCCGCCGACGATCTCGCCGTCCTTGTCCATCTCGAGGGTCAGCTCGTCGCCGGCCTCGACATGGATGGCGCCGGTCTCCTCGTTGATGATGTCCTTGGCAACGAACTTGCCGACGATGCTCTCGAAGGGGGCCAGCAGGTCGGTGACGGTGCCCTCGTCGATCAGCTTTTTGACCGCGCGGGGGGTAACCTTCTTGCCCGCCTCTGCGATGATCTCGCCGGTCTTGGCGTCGACCAGGTCGTGCGTTGGACGGGTGCCCCTCACACGCTCGGGGAAGAACTTGGTCTTCCAGGCCTGCTTCTTCTTGTCGAAACTGTAGTCTACCGTGTTGTAGTAGGCATCCATGATGCCTTCCTGGTCGAGACCCAGCGCATAGAGCAGCGTCGTCACCGGCAGCTTCCGGCGGCGGTCGATGCGCGCATAAACCAGATCCTTGGCATCGAACTCGAAATCGAGCCAGGAGCCGCGGTAGGGAATGATGCGGCAAGCGAAGAGCAGCTTGCCCGAACTGTGGGTCTTGCCCTTGTCATGGTCGAAGAACACCCCCGGGCTGCGGTGCATCTGGGAAACGATGACCCGCTCGGTGCCGTTGACGATGAAAGTGCCATTCTCGGTCATCAGCGGCATGTCGCCCATGAAGACGTCCTGTTCCTTGATGTCCTTGACCGACTTGGCGCCGGTATCCTCGTCGGCATCGAAGACGATAAGGCGCAGCGTAACCTTGAGCGGCGCGGCATAGGTCATGTCCCGCTGCTGGCATTCCTCGACGTCGTACTTGGGCTTTTCCAGCTCGTAGCGGACGAATTCGAGAACAGAGTTCTCGTTGAAGTCCTTGATCGGGAAGACCGACTGGAAGACACCCTTGATGCCTTCGCCATCAATGGGCTCCACACCCTCGCCCGAGTCGAGGAAGAGGTCGTAGCTGGATTTCTGAACCTCGATGAGGTTCGGCATTTCAAGAACTTCACGGATCTTGCCGTAGTACTTGCGCAAGCGTTTCTGGCCGAGGAACGATTGAGCCATGTGTCTTGTCACCTTTCAGTCTCTGCTGGTGGTCCGGGCCGTGGGGCGGCGGCACGGACCCCGCGTGAGAGCGGATCGTTTCGGTCAATTCCTGGCGCCCGTCCCACCGGATGCCTCCCGACCTGTGAACCGATCCAAAAGGCCGTATCCGCGAATGCGGCCTTTAAGACGGGTTCGGCTGGACCCGATTTGGCAGCGGGTCCAGCCAATCTTTTCGCGACGAAATCGGGCGCTTGAACGCCCGATCCATCCGCTGAAGGCGTGCCTCAGGCCAGCTCGATCTCGGCGCCGGCGCCTTCCAGCTTGCCCTTGATCTCTTCGGCTTCGGCCTTGTCGACGCCTTCCTTGATCTTGCCGCCGCTCTCGACCAGTTCCTTGGCCTCTTTCAGGCCCAGGCCGGTGATCCCGCGGACTTCCTTGATCACGTTGATCTTGGACGCACCCGCGCTCTTGAGCACGACGTCGAATTCCGTTTGCTCCTCGGCAGCTTCGCCGCCACCACCGTCGGCCGGGCCGGCCATCATGACAGCGCCGCCCGAGGCGGGCTCGATGCCGTATTCGTCCTTGAGGATTTCTTTCAGTTCCTGGGCTTCGAGAAGGGTCAGGCCCACGATCTCTTCAGCAAGTTTTTTCAGATCAGCCATTTTACTGTTTCCGTTCCATTCAGTTGTGTTCCAACGTCGGGGCCTTCACCCCACGAGGGCAGTCAGGTTGCTCAGGCAGCTTTCTCTTCGATGGTCGAAAGAATGCCCGCGATGTTCGAAGCAGGTGCGCCAACGGACCCGGCGATGTTCGAAGCGGGGGCAGCGATGCAGCCGGCGATGGAGGCGATAAGCTCCTCGCGGGACGGCATCTTGGCCACACGTTCGACACCGGCGGTGTCCAGCGCCGTGCCTCCCATTGCACCGCCGAGAATAACAAGCTTGCTGTTACCCTTGGCATAGTCCTGAACCACCTTGGCCGCGGCCACGGGGTCTTCGGAATAGGAAAGCACGGTCATGCCCGTCAGAAGTTCGCCGATGCTCTCGCACGGTTTACCCTCCAGGGCGATCTTGGCAAGCCTGTTCTTGGCAACGCGTACAGACCCGCCCGCGTCGCGCATACGGGCGCGCAGGTCCTGCATCTCGGCAACTGTCAGGCCCTCGTAGTGGGCAACCACCACGACGCCAGAGCTTTCGAAGATCTGGCCGAGTTCATCGACCACTTTCTCTTTCTGGGCTCTATCCACAGTTTCACTCCAAGTATGGGGATTTCTCCCCGGCTCATTCAGGATGGACCGGATGATCCACCCACTTCGGGTCCGTGAGGGTCCCGAGGCCTTGATCGCCCGAGGGTCGAAGCCGACCCGAACGGAAATCTCGTCTCGTTCCCCATCTCGGGAAGGAATTACAGGACCGAAGCCCAACCCTCCGTCTCGGACAGGACGGGGCCGATGTTCAGGCCCCGCCATTCAGCACCCCGAAGGATGCGGAATCTCTCAGGCGTTGCCGGTGGCGCTATCCACCGCAACGGTCACGCCCGGGCCCATGGTCGAGCTCAGCGCGATCTTCTTCATGTAGGCGCCCTTGGCACCGGCCGGCTTCGCCTTCTGCACCGCATCGACGAAGGCAAGCAGGTTTTCCTCGAGCTGTTTGGCGTCGAAGCTGGCCTTGCCGATGCCGGCATGGACCACGCCCGCCTTTTCGACCTTGAACTGGACTTCACCGCCCTTGGCGGCTTCGACAGCCTCTTTGACGTCCATGGTCACGGTGCCGACCTTGGGGTTCGGCATCAGGTTACGCGGGCCCAGGACCTTGCCCAGGCGACCGACGACGGGCATCATGTCCGGCGTGGCGATGCAGCGGTCGAATTCGATCTTGCCGCCCTGCACGGTCTCCATCAGGTCCTCGGCGCCGACAATGTCGGCCCCGGCGGCCTTGGCCTCGTCGGCCTTGTCCCCTCGGGCGAAGACGGCCACGCGGACCTCCTTGCCGGTTCCATTGGGCAGGCTGACCTTGCCGCGGACCATCTGATCGGCGTGGCGCGGATCGACACCCAGGCAGACAGCGACCTCGACGGTCTCGTCGAACTTTGCCTTGGCGTTGTCCTTGACCAGCGATACAGCCTCGGTCACCGAGACGTTGTCCTTGCCGGCGACCGCTTCACGTGCGGCGCGGCTGCGTTTTCCAAGCTTTGCCATCTTACTTCACCTCGATGCCCATGGACTTGGCCGAGCCAAGGATGATCTTCATGGCGCTTTCCATGTCGTTGGCGCTGAGGTCCTGCATCTTGGCCTCGGCGATCTCCTGCACCTGCTTCTTGGTGACGGTGCCGACGGTCTGGCGCGACGGCGTCGTCGCCCCCGACTTCAGGTTCGCCGCCTTCTTGAGGTAGTAGGACGCCGGGGGCGTCTTGATCTCAAGCGCGAAGGACTTGTCCTGATAGTAAGTGATCAACGTGGGGCAAGGCGCGCCCTGCTCCATCTCCTGCGTCTTGGCGTTGAACGCCTTGCAGAATTCCATGATGTTTATCCCGCGCTGGCCCAGGGCGGGGCCCACGGGCGGCGACGGGTTGGCCTGACCTGCAGGAATCTGCAGCTTCATCGTGCCGGCAAGTTTCTTGGCCATCTGGCCTCTCCTTCTCTACAACTGGGGGCGAAACGCGATCCGCCCCGTCTTCGTCGTCGTGGTCAGCCCGGTCACACGCCTGCGCCGCAGCCCCCACGAATGCTCCACTCAGACCTGCTTGGTGACCTGCGTGAATTCCAGCTCGACCGGGGTTTCCCGGCCAAAGATCGCAACCGACACCTTCAGGCGCTGGTTGTCGTCGTCAACTTCCTCGATCATGCCGTCGAAGTCTTCGAAAGGACCGTCGTTGACCTTGACCTTCTCGCCGATCTCGAAGGAAATCAGCGTGCGCGGCGCCTCTTCGCCCTCTGCAACGCGTCCCAGGATCGCCTGAACCTCGGCGTCGCGCATCGGCATCGGGCGGCCCTGCGGGCCCAGGAACCCGGTCACGCGGTTGATGCCGTTGATCAGGTGATAGCCCTCATCCGACATTTCCATGTGAACCAGCACATAGCCCGGCATGAAGCGCCGCTCCGCGGTCACTTTCTTGCCGCGGCGAACCTCTATCACCTCTTCGGTCGGCACCAGGACCTCGTCGATCTGGTCCTCAAGTCCCTGCTCGGCGACCTTGGTGTGGATCTGCTCGGCGATCTTTTTCTCGAAGTTCGAGAGAACACTCACCGAATACCAACGTTTCGCCATGTTGTCCGACACCCCGTCGCCCGCGGCCCGAAAGCCAAAAGTTTCCAATTATTCCAGACGCTTCACGCGCGATCTCCGGAAAGAAAAGCGGCGCGCAACGCGATTCGCCGCACGCCCGTCCGGAAAGTTGGCTGCGAATACCGCCCTGCGCCGCCGAATTCAAGGGGGTATCGCGGCTTTCCCGAAGGGCTCAGCCGAAGGCGCTCAGCACCCCTTCCAGCCCCATCCGGATGAAAAGGTCCACGATCGAGAAGAAGGCCGCCATGAAGGCCGCCAGCAGGAACACCATGATCGTCGTCATAACGACTTCGCGACGGGTCGGCCAGACAACCTTCGAGACCTCCGCGCGGACCTGCTGCATGAACTGGACAGGATTGGTGCGTGCCATGGAATGCCCTTTCTGCGAACCTCGCCCAGATACGTTGCCCGGCGCCGCTTTTCAACCCGGGATCGGGCCGCGACCGCAATTCAGCGGAGCGCCCCGGTCGCAGCATTGCGGGGTGGTGGCAGGGGCAGCAGGGTTCGAACCCGCGACCTACGGTTTTGGAGACCGTCGCTCTACCAACTGAGCTATACCCCTACGGTGCCGGTTCGTGGAGTATCCCGAGGCGCCGCCGGGATCAAGGGGGCGGCTTGTCTTCGGGTCGGAAATTATCGCATGTAGGCGCCAACCCGCGCCCGGAGACCGAGCGATGAAGACCCTGCACCGCCGCATCGAACAATCCGCCTTCGCCGCATGGGCCCCGGCCATGCTCATTGGTTGCTACCTGCGGTTCGTCAACCGCACCACGCATTGGCAGGGCGAGGGGGTCGAGGCGCTGCGGCAAGACCTTGCCCAGGGTCCGGTCCTGCTGGTTCTCTGGCATCAGCACCTGCTCATGGCCCCGGCGCACTGGCCGCTGGGAGACGGGCCGCTCACCAGCATACATGACGCCTCGCCCATCGGGCGGGCCGCGGCGGCCTTGCAGCGACATTTCGGCCTGCAGCCCATGAAGATCGAAAGACATGCCTCGAACCTGCGGGCCTCGCGCGAGGTTCTCCGCCGGACCCGGGCAGGCACCAGCATCGGAATCACCGCGGACGGGCCGCGGGGCCCGGCATTTGCCGTCAAGGACGCACCGCTGGACTGGGCCCGTGCCGTCGGCTGCCCGGTCCATACCTATGCCTTCTCGCACAGCCGGCAGCGCGAACTGTCCACCTGGGACAACATGGTTCTGCCCCGCCCCTTCGGCCGGGGACGTTTCGTTTTCCGCCGCTGGCCCGAGTCTCCCGCCCGGCGCCCCGAACCCGCCGAACAGGAACGCTTGCGCGCTTCGCTCACCGCTCTGCTGAACGAAACCGCTGACGCGGCGGCGATGAGGACCTAGCCCGGACCACTGGTGCCCGAACCGCGCGACGGCGGAATCTCGGTCACACGGCCAAAAGTTGCCCTTATGATCTCGTCCGGGGTCTTGAACCGGAAAGGCTGACCTGTCGTTGCCTCGGAGGGGGTTTGTGGCCGCGTGCCGATCATGGCAGCCCCGCCGTCTTCGGCCAGAACCTGCCCAGCAGGCACCACGGGCTCCGGCATGTCGGCATCCGCGGCCGGGCTCGCCCGACCGGCTTGGTGACCCGCAGTTCCCCAGGGGCCGACAAAACGCGCATCGGCTTGACGTTGCGCACGAATCTCGGTCTCGCGCCGCGTGGACTCAAAGCGCGGAACGCTGGATCCGGGTGACCCGGCAGGTCGGCGCAGCGACCGGATCACGACCAGCAGGATCAAGAGCACGATCACGATCGTGACGAGCGTGTCGTCCATGGCCACCCCAAGTATCTTCGGTGCAAGGCAAGGCTAGCAAGTCTCACCGGCCCCGGGAAAGGAAAAAGGGCCGCCCGAGGGCGACCCTTTGGGATCATGTCAGAGGGTGGTCTTCCCTCGTTCGCTCCGGCTCAGTCGATGATCTTTGAGACGACACCGGAGCCGACGGTGCGGCCGCCTTCGCGGATGGCGAAGCGCAGGCCTTCTTCCATGGCGATCGGCGCGATCAGTTCGGCGGTGAACTTCAGGTTGTCACCGGGCAT
>NZ_DATFIP010000050.1:0-17915 GCF_035270045.1 Salibaculum sp. | reverse complement strand
GCGGTCAGGCTGCTGGCGCCGTGGGTCACGTCGATGCTGATCGAATAGCGAAGGGGCTTTTCCGCCTGTCCAGGGTGGCGACGCGGCCGCGGCACGGACCAAGCGCCATAAGGAACTGATCGACGGGACTCAGGGATATGGTGCGGTCGAGAAGACTCGAACTTCCACGGGTGTTACCCCACAGCGACCTCAACGCTGCGCGTCTACCAATTCCGCCACGACCGCACTGTCACTGGCTTGGTGACGGGGTCTTTAGACAACCGCGCCCGTCACCTCAAGCACAAAATTAGACACGCGCGGCGGGCCCGCGGCGCTGCCGCCACCAGAGAGCCGCCAGCACCACGAACCCGCAGCCAACGACGATCCAACCCATCTGTGATGGCGCGTCCAAGACAATCTCGTTCATCCTGCGCCCGGGCACAAAGGTGAACAGACCAGCCAGTCCAAGCGCGCCGAAACAGGTCGCTTCCAAGGCCATCCGATGTTCGACAAAGCGTCGTGCCCGGGCATGGCGCACCCCGTCGAAAACACCCACCAGGGCGATTGCGCTGAACAAGTGAATGGGCCCGAGATGGCCGACCAGCGCCAATTGTCCGCTCGGGATCAAGAGGCCGGTCAGCGACAGGCCCACGATGCCCGTCACCCAGGTATATCCGGCCCGCTTGTGCCAGCGATCACGCCGCCTGCGCCACAGCGCGACCGGCGCCGCCAGCAGGGCGGGCAACGCGCACAACATGTGCAGCTGCATGATGAACGACGCGTCGAGGAAAGGCCGGACGGTCACGCGCGGGTCTCCTGCATTGGCATGGCGGTGACATTTGCCTATGCATGGGGCGCGCCTGCCCGCCGGCGCAAACCGGGATACGCGAACAAACAGGAGCCTTTCGTGAACGACGTCGGCCCGCAATCCGCGCTTTGCCAGTTGCGGCGGCAGTTTCAGCATCCCGTGACGCTGAGCATCCTTGCGGGCCTGGTGGCCACGCGACACACTCGGACGCGGGCGCGTCGCACCCTTGTCACCGCTGCCCTGACCGGTCTCGCCGCGTTGGTCGCCGTTTTCGCGGTCAACGCGGTGACTTTTGCCTACGTCCCGCCCCCCGGCGCGGCCCTGCCGCTGGCGGCGCAAGTCCTGGCGATCAGCCTGGTAATCACGGGGGTGACCAAGGTGGTTTTCCACGCCTTGGACAAGGCACATTCCCCTGCGCCCGATCAACCCCGCCTTCTGCCGATCCTCGAACGCCTGCCGCTGGGGAAGCGTGGCGCTCTGGTGGCACTTTCGGTCGAGGACCATTATGTCCGCATCCGGATTGTAAAGGGTGAGGAGAAGGTGCTCATGCGGCAAGCCGAGGCCATGCGCGAGGTGGGCGGCACCCCCGGTGGGCAAGTCCACCGTTCGCACTGGGCGGCCTTCGGGCAGGTCCTGGCGGCGCGGCGCGATGGGGACCGCGCCATCCTGACCATGGCGACGGGCCCCGAGATGCCCGTCAGCCGCGCGAACCTGCCCAAGATAAAGGAGGCGGGGCTGCTGCCCCGGTGAACGCATGGTCAACTGGATCACCACGGACGGGCTGACCGACTACGAGGCCGCCGTCGCCTTCATGGAGGACCGCGCGGCGGCCATCGCCGAGGGCCGGGCCGAAGAGTGCATCTGGCTGGTGGAACACCCGCCACTTTACACCGCGGGCACGAGCGCAAGGCCCGCCGACCTGGTCGATCCGGACCGGTTTCCCGTTCACACGACCAAGCGCGGCGGACAGTATACCTATCACGGCCCCGGCCAGCGGGTGGCCTACGTCATGCTGGACGTGGGCCGCAGGGGGCGCGACGTGCGCTGCTTCGTCCGCGATCTCGAACGCTGGGTCATCGCCACGCTGGACACGTTCAACATCAAGGGCGAGGTGCGCCCCGGCCGCGTCGGCGTCTGGGTGGAGCGCCCGGAAAAGCCACCCCGGCCCGACGGCACCCCGCGCGAGGACAAGATTGCCGCCATCGGCATTCGACTGCGCAAATGGGTCAGCTTCCACGGCATCAGCCTCAACGTCGACCCCGACCTCAAGCATTTCAGCGGCATCGTGCCCTGCGGCATCTCGGACCACGGCGTCACCTCACTGGTGGACCTCGGCTTGCCCGTGACCATGGCCGATCTGGACGTGGCGCTGCGACAGACATTCGAGGCATCTGTCAGGGCCCGTGAATGACCCGGCCACGTCTGGCGCTGTCAAACGCCCGGCGCGGCTGGACGCCGCGCCGGGTCGGGGCTCAGAAGCGCCGCGTGGCGCCGAAGGCGATGCGGTTCATCTTGTTGTCGATCGCGAAGGCAGAGTCAGCACCGTCGCCCGACAGCTCGATGGCCGAGCTGTTGAACTGCATGTGGTTGAGCTCGGCCTTGAGCGACCAGCCGTTACCGAGATCATGGTCCAGGCCGATCCCGATCACCCAGCCGCCGCGGGTTTCGCTGGCCGTCATGACATCATCGGACCCGTTTGTATGGGAATGGTCCTGCCGAATGAACGCCCCGCCTGCTTCGGCGTAGAGAAGCGTGTTTCCCGTGACCTGCCCGTAGCGCCCGGTCAGTGTTCCCAGCGCGTTCGTCTCCGATGAGAACGGCCGGTCCGAAGAGCCGACGCCGCCAAGGCCGTCGCCTTCGATCTTGCCGACCATCAGGTCGGCTTCGATCCCCATCACCTGGGCGCCGGTTTGCATGTTGTATCCCACGACACCACCGATGGCCGCCCCCCTCAGGTCATAGTCGGCGGCATTCAGCGAATCGCCGTCGCCCCCCTGCCCGCCAGATGAGCCATTGATGCCGTGCCATGCCACGTCACCCATGCCCCCGCCCAGCAGAACGCCATAGTAGCCTCCGGACCAGTCCTGGGCCTGAACGGACCCGCCAAGCGCCACGAGTGCCGCACTGATCACATATGCTGAAAATCGTCTCATGTTATACTCCTTTGACCGTGGAGTGCCCCGATTATCGAAGCGCCGACTCACACATTCAGACATTAGCATTTTTTTGATTGATATGTCTTGATATGGATCATCTGAGCGTCATCGATGGGCCAAAATGCCTGCGCGCCAGGGGTTTTTATATCGGATGTCCGCGCGATCGCCCACAACGGCCGCTCGGGAGAACAACTCGAATACCCGAGTCTTCTTGTTGTTACGTATCTGTCGCTTTCCTGAAACTCGCGGGGGCTAGCAACGTTGTCGGAACGAATCCAACCACAGCTGTCAGGAGAGACCGATGAAAGATATCGACACTGTCAACATGTCCGCCGATGACTGGGACGAGCAGACCTTCCCGCGTCCCGACACCAACGACTTCGACCAGGTGGTCGAGCGCGCCATCTCGCGCCGCGGGTTCCTGGGCGGCGTGCTCGCCTTCGGCTCGGGCGCCGCCGCGATGGGCACCGGCCTGCTCAGCTCCTCCTCGGCCGAGGCGCAGGCGGCCGCCAGCCGCTTCCCCTTCACACCCATCGACATCCAGACCGACCACACCGTTCATGTCCCCGAGGGCTACACCTGGCACACGATGGTGCGCTGGGGCGATCCGTTGTTCTCGGATGCTGACGGCTATGACGTGAACGCGGGCGGCGGCCCGGTCGAGGGGTCGGACCGCGTGTTCGGCGAGAACACCGACGGGATGGAAACCTTCGCGCTGGGCGGTCGCACGATCCTGGCAATCAACAGTGAGTACACCAACCGCGGCACCAACCTGCCGGCCGAGCAAGAGGGTGTGCCCGCCAACGCCGGCGACGTGCGCAAGCTGCAGAACCTGCAGGGCGTGACCGTGGTCGAAGTGGCCGAGGGCGAAAACGGCTGGTCCATCGTCAAGGACAGCCCGTTCAACCGCCGCATAACGCACAACACGCCGATGACGATCGTCGGCCCTGCCGCCGGGCATGACCTGCTCAAGACCGAGGCTGATCCGACCGGCACGCGAAGCCTCGGCACCATGAACAACTGCGGCTCGGGCCGCACGCCCTGGGGTACCTACCTGACCTGCGAAGAGAACTTCAACGGCTACTTCGGCTCGACCGCCGAAACGCAGGACCAGAAGCCCAACGCGCTGGTCGACGGCTATGCCCGTTACGGCATCGGGACCGACGGCTGGGGCTATGACTACCACAAGTGGGACGCGCGGTTCGACACGTCGCAGAACCCGAACGAGCCGCACCGCGCCGGCTGGGTCGTCGAGATCGACCCGACCGATGCCGATAGCACCCCGGTCAAGCACACCGGCCTTGGCCGCTTCAAGCACGAGAACGCCGAGGTCGTGCTGGCAGCGGACGGGCGCGTTGTCGTCTACATGGGCGACGACGAACGCGGCGAGTTCATCTACAAGTTCGTGTCGAATGGCACCTATGCGCCCGGCGGTTCGACCGACGGGTTGCTCGACGATGGCACGCTCTACGTGGCGAGGTTCAGCGACGACCAGACCGGCGAATGGCTGCCCCTGACCCCCGAGACCACCGGCATGGAGAGCGACGCGGAGATCCGCATTTTCGCCCGCAAGGCCGGCTCGGCGGTCGGCGCAACCACCATGGACCGCCCCGAATGGATCTCGGTGAACCCGCACGCGGTCGAAGGCTACTGCTGTCTGACCAACAACCGCAACCGCGGCGTCAAGGCCAACGCGGGCGGCGACGAGACCCCGGTGGGCGGCCCCAACCCGCGCGAGGTCAACCACTATGGCCAGATCGTGCGCTGGATGCCGCACGGCGACGACCATGCCGCGGACACCTTCGACTGGGATCTCTACGTCATGGCCGGCAACCCGACCGTGCATGACGATGCCTATGCCGGGTCGTCCAACATCACCACGGGCAACATGTTCAACTCGCCCGACGGTATGGCCTTCGACAGCACCGGCCTCGTCTGGATCCAGACCGACGGTGACGATGACAACGCGGGCGACTTTGCAGGCATGGGCAACAACCAGATGCTTGTGGGCGATCCGGTCACCGGCGAGATCGCGCGCTTCATGACCGGCCCCAATGGCTGCGAGGTCACGGGCCTGTGCTGGTCGAACGACCGGCGGACCATGTTCGTGGGCATCCAGCACCCGGGCGGCAGCTGGCCCGACGGCGAAGGGCTGCCCAGGTCCTCGGTGATCGCGGTCAAGCGCGAGGACAACGCGATCCTGGGCTGACGGGCGGCGAGGCATACCTTGCAGGTCACACGGGCGGGCCGCCCAAACCGGGCGGCCCGTTCCTGTTTCACGGTGTAACACCGTTGCTTGAAAAAAATTGCGGCAGAACGCCAGGCGACTTGATTTGCGTCAACGCGCGCCCGGCGGGAAATCGTCATCGACGGTCCCGAAAAGACGATACTGCGCCATTTTAACCCATGCGTTTCCCGGCATGGGTTGTTGCCTCGTTCCCGCCACCGCTCTAGAACGAACTCCGAAGGGGGAGTCCTGCGTGACTCGCCCGATCAAGACTTTGCGCAGAGGAGAGCCACATGGCGGACGCAGCCATCCACGGCCACGAGCACGAGGACAACCGGGGGTTCTTCACCCGCTGGTTCATGTCAACCAATCACAAGGACATCGGCATCCTGTATCTTTGGGTGTCCGGGATCGTCGGGTTCATATCGGTGGCCTTCACCGTCTACATGCGGCTGGAGCTCATGGAGCCCGGCGTGCAATACATGTGCCTCGAAGGCGCCCGCTTCACCGCGGCCGCGGCGGCGGAGTGCACCCCCAACGGGCACCTTTGGAACGTCATGATCACCTACCACGGTGTGCTGATGATGTTCTTCGTGGTCATTCCCGCGCTCTTCGGCGGCTTCGGCAACTACCTGATGCCGCTGCAGATCGGTGCGCCCGACATGGCTTTTCCGCGGCTGAACAACCTGTCGTTCTGGATGTTCGTGGCCGGTGTGGCGCTTGGCATCGCCTCCATGCTCGCGCCGGGCGGAAACGGCCAGGCGGGGGCCGGTGTCGGCTGGGTTATGTACCCGCCGCTGTCGACCGCTTCGGCCGGTATCTCGATGGATCTTGCCATCTTCGCGGTGCACGTCTCGGGGGCATCTTCCATCCTTGGTGCGATCAACATCATCACCACCTTCCTGAACATGCGCGCCCCGGGCATGACGCTGCACAAGGTTCCGTTGTTCGCGTGGTCGATCTTCATCACCGCCTGGATGATCCTGCTGGCCCTGCCCGTGCTGGCCGGCGCCATCACCATGCTTCTGATGGACCGGAACTTCGGCACGACCTTCTTTGATCCGGCCGGTGGCGGTGATCCGGTGCTTTACCAGCACATCCTGTGGTTCTTCGGCCATCCCGAGGTCTACATCATCATCATTCCCGCCTTCGGGATCATCAGCCACGTGATCGCCACCTTCAGCCGCAAGCCAATCTTCGGCTACCTGCCCATGGTCTATGCCATGGTCGCCATCGGCGTGCTTGGCTTCGTCGTCTGGGCGCACCACATGTACACCGTCGGCATGTCCTTGACCCAGCAGAGCTATTTCATGCTGGCCACCATGGTGATCGCGGTGCCGACGGGGGTGAAGATCTTCAGTTGGATCGCCACGATGTGGGGGGGGTCGATCGACTTCAAGACCCCCATGTACTGGGCCTTCGGGTTCCTGTTCCTCTTCACAGTAGGCGGTGTCACCGGCATCGTGCTGTCGCAGGCGGGCGTGGACCGGGCGTATCACGACACCTATTACGTCGTCGCCCACTTTCACTACGTGATGAGCCTTGGTGCCGTCTACGGCATCTTCGCGGGCATCTATTTCTACATGCCCAAGCTATCGGGCAGAAAGTTCCCGGAATGGGTCGGCAAGACCCATTTCTGGGCCATGTTCATCGGGTCCAACCTGACCTTCTTCCCGCAGCACTTCCTGGGCCGCCAGGGCATGCCGCGCCGTTACATCGACTACCCGGAGGCCTTTGCCACCTGGAACTACGTCAGCTCGATCGGTGCATTCATCGCCTTCGCCTCGTTCCTGTTCTTCATCGTAATGCTGTTCAAACTGCTGCTGAGCCCGAAGAACGCGACCGAGAACAACCCCTGGAACGAATGGGCCGACACGCTGGAATGGACCCTGCCCTCGCCGCCGCCCGAACACACCTTCGAGCAGTTGCCCAAGCAAGAGGACTGGGACAAGGGACACGCCCACTAGGGGACACATGCAACGCACTTCGAGGGCCCCGGGATTTCCGGGGCCCTTTCCTTTTGCGGCCACCGGATTACTTGCCGGGCGGAGAACTGCCGAAATGCCGGAATTCTGGTCATGCCCTACGAATGGACAAGCTCCGACGCGCCCGACGGGCCACGGGCCGAACTGCATCTCTGGCCCTACCGATCGCTGCTGCGGCGGGACTTCGTGATCTTCATATCGCTGACCGCGGCGCTGGTGCTGATCCCGCTGCTGGTGTTGATCGGCTCGCCGGTGCTCTGGGGCATCCTGCCCTTCATCCTCGTCATGCTGGCGGGGGTCTGGTGGGGGCTGTCACGATCCTATCGAGATGGCGAGATCGTCGAAGAGCTGCGCCTCTGGCCGGACCGGGTGGAACTGGATCGCCATGATCGCAATAACGGCCATCGCAGCTGGTCGGCGAACCCCTATTGGGTGCAGGTGACCATGCGCGAGGACGGACCCGTTCCGAACTACATCACCCTCAAGGGCGCGGGCCGCGAGGTCGAACTGGGCGCCTTCCTGTCCGAGGTCGAGCGCACGGCGCTTTTCGACGACCTGCAGACACGGCTGGCCCGGCTGTCGACCATGACAGCGCGGCCTGATCCCTGAGATCGGGGGCCGGCCGTCCGGGTCCGGCCCTAGCCCAGCCGATCCTTGACCATGGGGCCGACCTTGCCGAAATCCATCCGGCCCGTGTACTGTGACTTGAGCTTGCTCATGACCTTGCCCATGTCGCGCAGGCTTTCGGCGCCGACCTCGGAAATGGCCTTGTCCACGGCCTTGGCGACCGCGCCCTCGTTCATCTGCTGGGGCAGGAACGCCTCGATCACGGTGATCTCGGCGCGTTCCTTCTCGGCCAGTTCCAGCCGCCCGCCCTCTTCATAGGCGCGGGCGCTTTCTTGGCGTTGCTTGACCATCTTGCCCAGTATCGCCAGGATCTCGGCATCGCCGACGCCGTCCTCTGCGCCGTCGCCACGCAGGGCAATGTCGCGGTCCTTGATCGCCGCATTGATAAGGCGCAGCGTCGCCAACTTTTCGCTGTCCTTGGCCCTCATCGCCTCCTTGAGAGCGGTGTTCAGGCGCGTGCGCAAATCCATCGGTGTGATCCCCAGTTCCTGCCATGTCCATCGGCACAAGCCTGC
The DNA here is from genome assembly GCF_035270045.1 of Salibaculum sp. Taxonomy (NCBI): domain Bacteria; kingdom Pseudomonadati; phylum Pseudomonadota; class Alphaproteobacteria; order Rhodobacterales; family Roseobacteraceae; genus Salibaculum; species Salibaculum sp. The sequence continues at coordinate 9,618 of NZ_DATFIP010000050.1, read as the reverse complement.
ATCCTACCGCATTTCCCAACGGGCTCACAAGGACCACAGTGTCCGGTTGACGCGGCGGCCTTGACCCGCCCCGGCCTCGCCCGTAAACCCCGATCAGTCCGCCAAAGGGGAGTCGCGCAGCATGGCCCGTTCCGAGACCGCCAAACCGACAGCCTGCCTCGTTCTCGCAGACGGCAGCGTCTTCTACGGCACGGGTTTCGGCGGGACCGGCCAGACCACGGCGGAACTGTGTTTCAACACCGCTATGACCGGCTACCAGGAAATCATGACCGATCCCTCCTATGCCGGACAGGTCGTGACCTTCACCTTCCCCCACGTGGGCAATGTCGGCGTCAACCCGGAAGATGACGAGACCGCGGACCCCGTGGCCGAGGGGATTGTGGTCAAGTGGGACCCGACCGAGCCCTCGAACTGGCGCTCTGCCGAGCGGCTCGAAGCCTGGCTATCCAAGCGCGGGCGCATTGGCATCGGCGGCGTCGATACCCGCCGCCTGACCCGGGCGATCCGCAAGCAGGGCGCCCCGCACGTGGCCTTGGCCCATGACCCCGCCGGGGACTTCGACCTCGACGCGCTGCTGGCCGCCGCGCGCGGGTTCTCGGGGCTCGAAGGGATGGACCTTGCGCGCGAAGTCACCTGTGCCCAGTCCTATCGGTGGGACGAGATGCGCTGGGCCTGGCCCGAAGGGTATGCCCGCCAGACCGAGGCGCGCCACAAGGTGGTTGCGATAGACTACGGCGCCAAGCGCAATATCCTGCGTTGCCTTGCCAGTGCGGGCTGCGAGGTTACGATCCTGCCCGCCAGTGCCACCGCCGAAGAGGTTCTGGCGCTCGCCCCGGACGGCCTGTTCCTGTCCAACGGCCCCGGCGACCCGGCCGCCACCGGGCAGTATGCCGTGCCGATGATTCGCGAGGTTCTGGACAGCACCGCCATGCCGGTCTTCGGGATCTGCCTGGGCCACCAGATGCTTGCCCTGGCCCTGGGGGCGCGAACGGTCAAGATGAACCACGGCCATCACGGCGCCAACCACCCGGTCAAGGACCTGGGCACCGGCAAGGTCGAGATCACCTCGATGAACCACGGTTTCACCGTGGACAGCCAGACACTGCCCGAGGGCGTGCGCGAGACCCATGTCTCGCTTTTCGACGGCTCCAATTGCGGCATCGCCATGGACGACCGCCCGGTGTTCTCGGTTCAATATCACCCCGAGGCCAGCCCAGGGCCGATGGACAGCTACTACCTGTTCGAGCGCTTCGCCAAGGCAATGGATGACCGCGCAGCCTGAGGCGGTGTCCTCTGGCCCGGAACGGTCTTGATGTCTTCGGCGGGTCCCAACTACGGGATTGGCCAGCCCCCCTCGCGCGACGGCCGCCGGCAGCCCCGCGCCATCGGTCTCCTGCCCTGAGTCACAGGCCAGAGCGCCGGGCGCGAAATCGCGCGCCACAACCCCAGGTTTATTAACCGGCCGTTAACCCGGGTTATCCCAAGGTTAACCACGGGACCGGACGGTTAACGGGACAGGCATGATCCTCACCCTAAGGCAAAGACAGAACCCGCGCGGCCTGCGCATTCACGACCGTGGCGCGGCCTTGTCGCGGCCCCGCCCGGTGGCCGAGGTTCTGGGGCTTCGGGGGCTGGACCACGCACACCGGGCGGCGGCGCTTTCGGGCAAACGCCAAGCGGCGGCCGAACGCTTGCAGGGCCTGCAGACCGTCGATACCGCGCACCTGGCCGCCGACCCGCGCCTTGTCCGCGCCCTGGGCGAGGCCTTCTGCCTCGCCCGCCGGCAACTGCCACTGCGCCATGTCGCCGGCACGTTGGTCCTGCTGACCGATCCAGAGGGCGCACAGGCACCCCCCGATCCGGCCGCGCTGCACGGATTCGAGACCTGCCGGATTCGCCTGATCCAATGCGCGCCGCACCAAATGGACACCCACCTTGCCCGGGCCTGTCCAGCGGCCCTGCAAGACATGGCCGAACGGCGCACCCAGCCTGGGGAGAGCTGCCGCGACTGGCCCGTCGGACGCACCCGCGCGCTGGGGATCGCCGCGCTGCTGGTGACACTGACCTGCCTGTTGACCTGGCCTGCCGGGACCTTTGCCGCAATGCTGTGCTGGGGCGTGTTGACGCTGACCATCACGACAGCCCTCAAGCTCGTCGCGGCGGTGCTCTTTCTGCGCCGCCCGCCCGAGACAGCCCCGCCCCGGCCGCTGGCCATGCCGGACCTGCCTACCGTATCGGTCCTGGTGCCGCTGTTCGAAGAGCGTGACATCGCCACGGCGCTGATCGCGCGGCTGAAGCGGCTGGACTACCCCATGGCAAAGCTCGATATATGCCTGGTCGTCGAACGCGACGACAGTCTGACCCGGGCCACTGTCGCGGCCACAGACCTACCCGCAAACATGCGGGTGATCGAGGTACCGCCAGGCACGCTGCAGACCAAGCCGCGGGCCCTGAACTACGCGCTGAATTTCGCCCGTGGCAGCATCATAGGCGTCTACGACGCCGAGGATGCCCCCGACCCCGACCAGATCCGCATGGTGGTCAACCGCTTCGCCGCCCGCGACCGGACCGTCGCCTGCCTGCAGGGGCGACTGGACTATTACAACAGCCGCGCCAACTGGCTGGCGCGATGCTTCACCATCGAATATGCCACCTGGTTCCGCATCGTCCTGCCCGGGCTTCAGAAACTCGGGCTGGCGGTACCTCTGGGTGGCACGACGCTGTTTTTCCGCCGCGACATCCTCGAATCCCTCGGAGGCTGGGACGCCCACAACGTGACCGAGGACGCTGACCTGGGGATTCGCCTGGCCCGCCACGGTTACCGGACAGAGATCCTTGAAACCGTGACCGAGGAAGAGGCTAACGCACGCGCCTGGCCCTGGATCAAGCAACGCTCGCGCTGGCTAAAGGGCTACGCTCTGACCTGGGCCGTGCACATGCGCAGCCCCCGGCGGTTGTGGCGCGACCTGGGTCCGCGCGCCTTCCTGGGGGTGCAATTGCTGTTCCTCGGCACGCTCAGCCAGTTCGTGCTGATGCCTGCGCTCTGGTCGCTCTGGCTGATCGCGCTGGGATTACCGCATCCCCTGTCGGGGGTCGTGACAGGCCCGGTGGCACTGGCTTTGGCCACTCTTTTCATCAGTGCGGAAGCCATCGGCGCCGGCATTTCCGCATTGGCGGTGCGGGACGCGGGCAAGCCCGACCTGATGAAATGGGCACCGACCCTGCATGTCTATTTCCCGCTGGCCACCCTCGCCGCCTACAAGGGGCTGCTGGAACTGACCAACCGCCCCTTCTACTGGGACAAGACCGCCCATGGCATCTTTGCCCCCGGCGCGCGCCGGGCCACTGCACGAAGGGGCATCACAGGATCGCGTCGTTCGCCTCGGCATCCAGACGCAGCCTTATGACGAAGGCTTGGCTGATGTGTTCGCGCAGGGCGGCGTCCGCGGCATCGCCGTCTCCCTCTTCGATGGCGCTCACGATAAGCTCGTGTTCTTGCAGCGTGTCCGCCGAACGCCCCTCGGCCGCGATCGAGGTCGAGGCCAGCAGGGCCATGGACCGGTGCACGAGGTCCAGCTGCTGCACCAGGTAGCGGTTGTGGCTGGCCAGGTGGATCTGCTTGTGAAAGCGGCGGTTGGCGCGGGCCATGGCGTCAGGGTCGTTCTCCAGCTTTCGATCGGATTCCAGCATATCGCGCAGCACCCGCTTTTCCTCGGGTGTGGCGTGGCGGGCGGCCAGGCGGGCGGCCAGGCCCTCCAGTTCGCCGCGCACAACGTAAAGCTCGCTGAGTTGCGAATGATCCAGCGATGCCACGATCAGCGACCGGCCGTCGCGGGTCAACAGACTTTGCGTTTCGAGCCGTTGCAGCGCCTCGCGGATCGGCGTGCGCGAGACACCGAAGCGGTCGGCCAGCTCACTTTCCACGAGGCGGCTGCCAGGCTTGTAGATACCGGTATCGATGGCCTCGAGGATCAGTTGATAGGCGTCTTTTTGCGGCGTCTTCAGCTCCACCATGGTGCTTCCCCTTAGCGTTTCGATGAACCGTATCCCGTTGCACCCGATTGTATCAAGTCGGACGGATTGCCGCCCCCGTGAATCCGCACTAGGTAGGCGACCATGGTCAAAGCCGCGTTTTCCCACGTGCGTGCCTGGGTCTTCGACCTGGACAACACGCTCTACCCGCCAGAGACGGGCCTTTTCGCCCAGATCGAACCCCGCATGACAGCCTATGTCGCCCGAGCCGCCGGGGTCGACCTGGACGAGGCCAACCGCCTGCGCGACCTCTACTGGCGGCACTACGGCACGACGCTCGCCGGGTTGATGGCCGAGCATGACGTCGACCCGGCCCCCTACCTGGACGAGGTGCACGAGATCGACTTTTCCGTGCTGGACCCCGCCCCCGAGCTGGCTCGCGCCATCGCCGCGCTGCCCGGCCGCAAGATCGTCTATACCAACGGCTGCGAGCCTTACGCCCGCAACGTGCTGGCCGGGCGGGGGCTGACAGAGGTTTTCGACGCCGTCTACGGCGTCGAACATGCCGGGTTCCGCCCCAAGCCGGAACAAGCCGCCTTCGAAGCGGTCTTCGCCCTCGATGACCTGTCCGCGGACTGCGGGGCCATGTTCGAGGACGACACACGCAACCTGGCCGCGCCGCACGCCATGGGCATGCGCACGGTCCACGTCGCCCCGCAGCCTGCGCATCACGATCACATCCACCACCACACCGACGACCTGGCGGCTTTCTTGTCGCAGCTTGTCTGACGACGCTTTCCCCGGCCCGTGCCCCGGCCTATGTCTGGGTAATGGACCAGATCGATGTCTTTATCTCGGGCGGCGGGGTCGCGGGACTGAGCGCCGCCGCCGCCTTTGGCAGCGCGGGCTTTTCCGTGGTCATTGCCGACCCGGCCCCCCCGATCACCGAGGCCGCGTCACAGGGCGCCGATCTGCGCACCACGGCCTTCCTGCAACCGTCACGCGAACTGCTCGACCGCGCCGGGGTATGGGCGCGGCTTCTGCCCCATGCCGCGCCCTTGCAGGTGATGCGTATCGTTGACGCCGGCGGCCCCGTGTCCGAGCCCCGGGTGACCCGCGATTTCGATGCCTCCGACATTTCCGACGCGCCCTTCGGATGGAACTTTTCCAACTGGTTGCTCCGCAGTCACCTGGTCTCGCGCCTGTCGGAATTGCACAATGTCGACTTCCGTCCGGGCACAGGGTTCAGATCCATGCTCACGCGCGAAGCCGAGGCGCTGGTGACGCTTACCGACGAAAGCCGCATGCGCGCCCGGTTGGTAATCGGTGCCGACGGGCGCAATTCGCCGGTCCGGCAGGCCGCCGGCATCGGCGCAAAGACCACGCGCTACGGGCAGAAGGCCATCGTCTTCGCCGTCACCCACCCACAGCCTCACGACAACATCTCGACGGAGGTGCACCGCGCCGGCGGGCCCTTCACCCTGGTCCCCCTGCCCGATCAGGACGGCAAGCCCTGTTCGGCGGTGGTCTGGATGGACACCGGCCCCGAATGCCTGCGCCGCATGGCCCTGCCCGACACGGACTTCGAAGCCGAGGCGACAGAAAGGTCAGCCGGGGTAAACGGACCACTGAAACTGTCCGGCCGGCGCATGGTCTGGCCCATCATCAGCCAGTTGGCCGAGCGAATGCAGGCCGAACGCACCGCGCTGCTGGCCGAGGCCGCACATGTCGTGCCGCCCATCGGCGCGCAGGGACTGAACATGTCGCTGGCCGATCTGACCTGCCTGCTGGATCTCGCGGAACACCACCCCGACCGACTGGGAGATGCGCGGATGCTCGCCGACTATCACCGCCGCCGTCATCCCGAGGTGGCCCTGCGCGTGCGCGGGGTGGACGCGCTCAACCGCGCGTCCATGGCCGGGACGCCGATCCTGCGCGACCTGCGCGCCAAGGGGGTCGCGGGGCTATACGGCATCGCACCGCTGCGCAGGACGCTCATGCAGATGGGACTGGGCGCGCGCGGCTGACGCCGCATGACCAGACATCTGGCCATTGGCCGGTGTCAGCCGATCCTGTCGCGCCAGCCATGCCGCGGCGCGAACCCCACCATGCGTTTTGCCTTGGCGTTGGAATAAAAGGTATCGAAGGGGCCCATCTCGCCCTTGACCGGCACGCCCTTGTAGAACTCGTCGATCACCTGGGAACTCGGAATCCCCACCGATGTGTCGTCATTGGACACGTTGAAGACCTCGTAGCCCAGACCGTCGGTCTTCAGGCAGCAATCCACCATGTGGCCCAAGTCGCGCGCGTCTATATAGGCGAAGATGTTGCGGCGCCGAAGGGCGGGGCGTTCGACGAAATCCGGAAACATCTCCTCGTATTCATGCGGTTCGATCACGTTGTTGATCCGCAACCCGTAGATATCCACGCCCGACCGCGCCTGGAACGACCGCGCGGTCGCCTCGTTACAGACCTTGGACATGGCGTAGCTGTCGTGGGGCACCGTGGTATGCTCCTCGTCCACGGGCACGTAGTCGGGCTTGAGCTCTCCGGCGGCAAAGCAGACACCGTAGGTGGTTTCGGAACTGGCGAAGATCACCTTGGGGATGCCCAGTTTTACTGCCGCCTCGATCACGTTGTAAGTCGCGAGCGTGTTCTGACGAAAACACTCGCCGTCCGAGCCGATCAGAATGCGTGGAACAGCAGCGAAATGCACCACGGCATCATAGGGTTGCGGCGGCCTGTCCAGCTCGTCCAACCCCGCCCACTGGGTCATGGCCCCCATGACCTGGCCGCTGTCGCACAGGTCGATCAGCAGTTCATTGGTCTCTTTCAGCCCGCTGGGCACGCGATCAATATTGACCACCTCGTGGCCCGCCTCTTGCAGGACCGGGATCGCGTGGCGCCCCGCTTTTCCGCTGCCGCCGGTGAAGAAAACACGCATGTCGCACCCTCCTTGCTTCGGGCGACAGACTACGCCCCTCGCAACCGGTTGCAAGGGGGCCGTGGACCAACAACCGATTGCCCCGAAGCAGGGTTTGCGCCACACTGTGCGCCAATCAATGGAAACGAGCAGCAACCATGGCAGACGACCTTCTCGACCCGGGCGGCTCCGGGGATTATGATGCTTCCTCGATCGAGGTGCTGGAAGGGCTGGAGCCCGTCCGCAAACGGCCCGGCATGTATATCGGCGGCACCGACGACCGTGCGCTGCATCACCTGGTGGCCGAGGTTCTGGACAATTCCATGGACGAGGCCGTGGCTGGCCACGCCAACCGCATCGAGGTGGAGCTGCACGCGGACAATTCCATCACCATCCGCGACAACGGCCGCGGCATCCCGATCGACCCGCACCCCAAGTTCCCGGAAAAATCGGCGCTAGAGGTGATCCTCTGCACGCTGCACGCGGGCGGCAAGTTCGGAGGCAAGGCCTACCAGACCAGCGGCGGCCTGCATGGCGTCGGCGCCTCAGTGGTCAACGCGTTGTCGGACTCCATGGTCGTGCAGGTGGCCCGCAACAAGGCCCTGCATGAGCAACGCTTTGCCCGCGGCAAACCCCTCGGCCCGGTGGAAAAGGTCGGCCAGGCGCCCAACCGGCGCGGCACCACTGTCACCTTCCACCCCGACGCCGAGATCTTCGGCAGCCACCAGTTCAAGCCAGCGCGGCTCTTCGCCTCGATCCGGTCCAAGGCCTACCTGTTCTCGGGCGTCGAAATCCGCTGGAAATCCGCCCTCGATGACGGCGAGACCCCGACCGAGGCAACCTTTCACTTTCCCGGCGGGCTGGCCGACTACCTGCGCGAAACGCTCGGGACGGCCTCCACGTATTCCGACCGGCCGTTTTCGGGCACTGTCGATTTCCAGGACAAGTTCAAAACGCCCGGCAAGGTGGAGTGGGCCATCCACTGGACGCCCAGCCGCGACGGGTTCCTGCAAAGCTACTGCAACACGGTGCCCACGCCCGAGGGCGGCACCCATGTTGCGGGCTTCTGGGCGGCGATCCTCAAGGGGATCAAGGCCTATGGCGAGTTGGTCAACAACCGCAAGGCCCAGCAGATTACCCGCGATGACCTGATGACGGGGGGCTGCGCACTGGTGTCGTGTTTCATCCGCGAGCCCGAGTTCGTCGGCCAGACCAAGGACCGGCTGGCCACCGCCGAGGCGCAGCGCATGGTGGAAAACGCCGTGCGCGACCATTTCGACAACTGGCTGGCCGCCGACACGAAATCCGCCGGCGCGATCCTGGATTTCCTTGTCCTGCGGGCCGAGGAACGCCAGCGCCGTCGCCAGGAAAAGGAAACCGCTCGCAAGTCAGCCACGAAAAAGCTGCGCCTGCCGGGCAAGCTGGTCGATTGCACGGCCACCAATCGCGCGGGCACGGAGCTTTTCATCGTCGAGGGCGACAGCGCGGGCGGGTCGGCCAAGATGGCGCGCGACCGCAAGACCCAGGCCCTGCTGCCCCTGCGTGGCAAGATCCTGAACGTGCTGGGGGCGGCGTCGTCCAAGCTGGGCAGCAATGCCGAGATCAACGACCTGACACAGGCGCTTGGTGTGGGGCTGGGCACGAAGTTCAACATCGACGACCTGCGCTATGACAAGATCATCATCATGACGGATGCGGACGTGGACGGCGCCCATATCGCGTCCTTGTTGATGACCTTCTTCTTCACGCAGATGCGGCCGATGATCGACGCGGGGCACCTCTACCTGGCCTGCCCGCCCCTGTTCCGCGTCACCCAAGGGGCCAGGCGCGTCTATTGCCTGGACGAGGCGGAAAAGAACCGCCTGCTGGAGACCGGGCTGGGCGGCAAGGGCAAGATGGACGTGAGCCGCTTCAAGGGCCTGGGCGAGATGGACGCGAAGGACCTGAAGGAAACCACGATGGACCCGGCCTCGCGCAAGCTGATCCGGGTGACCATCGACGACGACGAGCCGGGCCAGACCGGGGACCTGGTGGAACGGCTGATGGGCAAGAAACCGGAACTGCGGTTCCAGTATATCCAGGAGAACGCGAGGTTTGTGGAGGAGTTGGATGTCTAAGAACCAAACGACAATGAACCTTATCGTTGAAACGCTGAAAACGCGCGCGGACAATAGGTTTACTGCGAATGAGTTATCTAGGTTGATGGTCGAAAACAATGCTGACTGGGCGGAAAAGAAGCGACAGAAAAGCAAAAACGAAACAATCAAACAAGGCGGCTTTGAAGAGTTGCGTGCGCAGGTTCAAAGCGAAATCGGTTCTCATCGAGAAAAAATAGAAAAGCACCCAAACCTCAGAATGACGGAGGATAGGCCAAGAAAATATTATTACACAAAACTTTCGGAGAGCGAGGAGGTAGAAGCTGTAGAAGATGAGAGTGGTAGTGAATCAAATCATCTCCTTACGGAACATGATCTCTACCCTATTCTGGCAGATTACTTGAAAGACGAATTTGGAGTTTTAGCGAAACGAGTTGATGAGAAGCGCTCTAAGAATAATAAAGGCTCTGGTGGAAACCGATGGCTTTAAGGACTCTCTGAAGAACCTCCCCTTTTTCGCGTGATCTGATAGGATTTCGGCGAATGACAGAGGAGCCCGCCGATGCCAAAGCAGCCAGCCATTCCCGGCCTTCGTGACGCGATGAAGAAAAAGGTGACGCGTCGGGA
>NZ_DATFIP010000049.1:0-91546 GCF_035270045.1 Salibaculum sp. | reverse complement strand
CCCAGCTGACCGGCTGCACCGAGACGGGTCGTGGGTAGCAGCTCCTCGGGCAGGGTGAGCGCGATATCGATCTCGACGGCGTCACCCAGATAGCCATGCAGGAAATCGACCAGACGGCGGCATTCCGGCCGCCCGGGCAGGCAGCTGTCGTACTCTGCGACGTCACGACAGTGCAGGGTGACGCGGATCTTGTCGTTCACGCTGTAGGCCCGCGCGCCGAGGCAGCAATTTCGCCCCAGCGCCGCGGTTTCGGTGCCCAGGCGCGACAGGTCGTCATCGCTGAATTCAAGCCAGGTGCCGACCCTCTCTTCAAGCTCGGCGTCCATCTCCATGACCTCGCGCAGGAGCTGGGAAAGCCGCGTGGCGCTGCGCACGCGGCTGCCCCAGAGCCCGGAGAGATGCCGCCGGGTATCATCATCGAGCGAATCGCGGTTTTGCAGGCCCGGCGTGCCGTGCCCGCTAAGCGCACCGACCCAGGCGCGGAACCTGTCATCGGCGGGGCGGTCCATCTGCACAACGGGGCGGGCATCGGCCCACGCGCGGTAGAACAGTTGCACGAAACGGGTCGAGAAGATGTCGGCGAACCGGGCGAAAGCCGGGTCATTGCGCCGTGTCATCCACTGGTGCGCTTCCAGCGTCATCGCCAAGGGCAGGGGGCCGTTGGGACCGAAGAAGCCCATGAATTGCACGAAGACGGATATCGCGTCGCCGGGGCTTTCGGGCGGCACGACCCGGGTCACGTTGGATGACGGAAAAGCCAGGAAAGGGTCTTGCCGGATATGCACGATTTCCTCGCTCTGGCGCGCGGCCGTGCCCATGCGGGGTTTTTCGGGGTGGCTGCGGTCAAGCTCGCGCATCAGGTTCAGCACGTCGAAGGACCAAGGGGCCTCGATCAGCTCCTGGTATCGCGCCTTGCCGTTCACAGGACCGGACCCGTGCCCGACCGTGGTGGCCAGCGCATGACCTCGCCGCGCTTGCGTGACACGATCACGGTCTCTGTGAAGCTGTTGAGTTGTACGTAATCTGCAAGGAACCGATCCAGGACGGCGCCCAGCAGGGCAATGCCGCTGCCTTCGAAGGCGCGTTCGTCGAAGGTCAATGTCACTTCCAGCCCGCGGGCGGGGGCGTAACCGTCAGGGCGTTTGACCGATCGCACCACGGGCCGCGTTTCGCTACCGGTCAGCCCCTGGACCTGCCGTTCGGTGATGCTGTCGGACAAGTCGGCGAACAGCGACAGGGCATCTCGCAGGCCGGCGGCGGGGTCGTCGGCGTGGCGGTCGTTCAGGCCCAGAAGGTTGAAGCTCAGGCAGTTGATTGCCTGCCACATCCGCGCACCCTGATCCCCAATACGCGGGTTGGGACCTTCCTGACCTGACAGTGCATCGCGCGGCGGGGTCGGTCCGGTGATGCAGGCGAAAGCGATCGAGGTGTCGTTGACTAGCCGGAAATCCGCCTTGGCCTGCCCCATGGGAAGCATCGCCGGCAGATGCCGGTTGGTGCAAAGAAGATCGGCCTGAAGGCTCTGAACCGGGTCGGGATCATCGATGGTGGCTGGTTCATGCAGGGTGATCAGGGTCTCGGATCCGGTATAATCGCCATGCTGGCCGCGGCGGATTTCGGTCGCGCTCAGGCGACGTGGCCGTTGGCGGATGTCATAGTACAGCTCTTCGGAGGCGCGCGTGGCATCGCGTGGTTGCCCGTAGACCGGCCAGATCGGCACTGGCTTGCGCTTTCCGCCGTAATGCGCGCGCACCCTCAGAACCGAGTGGATCTCGTAGTTCTCGTGCGGGCTCGGTTGCGGCACCATCAGATGTTCCCGGCGGCCCGCGTCGATCTTGACCCGCGCCGAGCGTTCCGAGAACAAGTTGATCGCAGGTGCGGTATAAAGCCGGAAGCTCTGGTCCGAGATGGTCGAGGCCAGCGCGGCATCGGCCCGGTCGAATTCGAACAACAGGTCGCAGGCCGGGGCGGTGACCCGCTCCAGCAGGGCGGCGAGCCCGGACAGGCGGAAGCCGAGGAATTTCTGCGGCAGCATGTGGAACTCGCGCAGCAGGGCGAAGCCGCGGAACAGGCGCCCCTCTTCGGGGAAAAAGGATTCGTCCTCGTCGAAACCCAGCTGCCGGACCAGACCAGGTGGGCACCGCGCGAAGACGGGGTCGCCTTGCGTGTCCAGCCAGCGCAGGGTCAGCTTCGTGCTGCGCGCGAAGATCTGTTCGTAAAGGCCGGTCATGGCCGCCATGGGGCCGTGGAGGTGCACCGGCAGGTTGTCCAGCCCGGCCCGGGCGAGATCGCCGACGGGCGGGGGCGGCTTGGCATTCGGCACGATATCGGCATCCGGGTCGGGTGTTCCCGGCCCGGTGCGCCGCACCAGCCGAAGCCTGAGGCCGGCTACGGTCCCTTGCGATACCTCCAGCCCGAGGGCTTGCAAGGGGGCGGGACTGGTGAAATAGGCCGCCTGGTCCAGTTCGAGCGGCCATAGCTCCAAAGGTGCGGCCAAGCGGAAGCGGCAGGACACACGTTGATCGCGTTCGCGGTAGGCCGCGTCCAGATAGCCGCCCGGTGCGAAGCGCTTGCCCTGGGCCAGGTCCGGTTGGCGGAAGTCCGGCGCGGCCTGTAGCAGCGCCGCGGCGGGTACCGGGGCCAGGTAGCCTGGGAGCAATTGCTTCAGGATGGCAGTGGTAAAGGTCCCGAATTCCTCGTTCTGCTTCATTCCCACCCGCGCGGCGAGAAAGGCCGAGCCTTCTAGAAGCCCTGCGAGGCCTGGGTCAAGCCGGTCCCGCGTCAGCCCGCCAAGCCTGTCGGCAAGTCCGGGAAACTCTGCGGCGAAGGCGGCAGCCCGGTCATAGAGGGCGTTGAGCTCGCGTTCGTAGAGGTCGAGAAATTCCTGCTGCATGGTTTTTATGCGCCGTCGACTGACGAACCCTTCGTGGAGCGCGCGCCATTGGCGCGCGGTCCGCCGGCGCCGACGATTCCCTGAAGTTCCACCTTGCCGGAGCCGACATCGATCTCGGCCAGGAATTCTAGCGGGATATCTACGGGGCGGCATTTCATTTCCGCATGGGCATGAAAGGCTATGCGCTGGTTGGTTTCCTCGTTGACCTCCTGTTGGGCAATCGTCAACGTTTCCGGCACGAGCCGCGGTTCATGGGCGATCAGGGCCTGTCGCAGGGCGGCGCCAAGGTCCTGCAGGCCAGTGGAATCAGTGGTCAGGTGGGTCAGGTCGTCGATGCCATAATTCAGCACCGAGCGGCGAACCGAAGGATGACCGTCAAGATCGGTGACCGATGCGAGGTTGATCGTATTGACGAGATGACCGAGGTCAATGTTGAGATTTCGCTTGAGGGCGGCTTCGTTGGTGCCGCGTCTGCGAACCGAGGCCCTTTGCGATACAACGCGTGCGCCGCCCGAATCGTAATTGACGTCATGCTTGCGGGAATCACCGGCCTCGGCGGCCTCGCGAAAGGCATAGAGTAGAGGAACCTGAAGCGGCTGACTCCGTTGTTCCGTCTTTTCCGATCTTGCCGGTTTTCGCATACCGTCCTCTTTCGGGTGGCCACGGGCCAAGCTTGCCCGGCGGATCCCGACCCTGGCCCGCCACGGAACGGAAAGCCGCACCGAGCGGGTGCCGGACGAAACGATGTCGCGGGGCCGGCCACAAGCGGGCCCCGCGATCCCGTGCGTGGATCAGAGCGCGCGGTTCTCCGCGATATCCCAGCCGATGTCGCTTTCGCCGATCTTGCTGCCCTGCTCGTTCTGCTGGGTATAGGTGACCTTGAAGGACTTGAAGTTGAACGACAGCGTCTCTTGCACGCGGTCAAGTCCGTCACTGGAGCCGCCGGTGCTGTAGGAAGACACCAGAACGGTGTTCATCTCGAGTTTGAGGTAATCCACAGGCTTGTCCCCGCCGGCCTTGCGCACGATCAATTCTGCCTTCGGGATATGGCGGCCCGAGGTACAGGCCTTGAGAAGGTCAGGTGTGGACAGGTCAAGGTACTTGGTAAAGGTGATGTCGTTGACATTCACCTTGCCGCCACCACCGCCCGAACCCATGTGCGTCGTGCCGGATTGCGACATGCCCCAGTTCCAGGACAGGACGTCTATCCCATCCTTTTCCTTGAATTCCTTGATCTGGGATTCGCCTTTGATGCCATCGATGATAAGGCCGATATCGGTTGCCATGGGGGTTGCTCCTTCGTGAAATGACTGCTGGGTCTAAGGGGGTGAACGTGACTTAGTTAGACGGAAGCTTGGACACGAGGCTCATGCCGATATCCATGCCCTCCAGTTGGAAATGCGGGCGCAAGAGGAATTTCCCGACGTAGTAGCCCGGGTTTTCGGGGTCTTCGACGACTTCAACCTTGGCCCCGGCCAGGGGACGCCGCGCCTTCTCTGCTTCTGAAGCATTTGCAGGCGACGCATGAACATACTGAGAGATCCAGTCCTGAAGTTCGGACTGGAGCTGATCCTTCTCTCTGGTCGACCCGATCTGGTCGCGCACCATGTGCTTGAGGTAGTGCGAGAACCTCGACACGGCGAACATGTAGGGAATGCGCGACGACAGATTGTCGGCCGCCGTGGCGTCGGCCGATGGAAACTTCTTGGGCTTGTAGAGCGATTGCGCCCCGATGAAGGCGGCCTTGTCGCTGTTGGAGCGGTGGATCAGGCTGATCAGACCGGCCTTGGACAGCTCTGCCTCGCGACGGTCGCTGATCGCGGTTTCAGTGGGGCATTTGAGGTCACTGCCACCCTCCTCGGTCTGGAAGGTGTGCGTGGGCAGGTTTATGACCTCGCCACCCGATTGCACGCCGCGAATCTGCACCGTCCAGCCGTAGTCCTTGTGGGCCCGGGCGATGTTGGCACCCATGGCATAGGCTGCGCCCATCCAGGCATATTTTTCACCGGTGTGACCGTCGGTCTCTTCCTCGAAGTTGAAGGCTTCGACGGGTAACGAATCCGGCCCGTAGGGTTCGCGGGACAAGACGCGCGGCATGCAGAGCGCCAGGTAGCGAGCGTTCTCACTGTCGCGCAGGCCTCGCCATCCGGCGTATTCTGGGGTGTCGAAAATTGTCCCCAAGTCATGTGGATTGGAAATCTCGTTCCAGCTATCCATCCCCATGAGTGTCGGCGCTGCATTGGAGAAGAAGGGCGCGTGTGCTGCCGCGGCGATCTTGCCCATGTCGCGCAGAACCCGGACGTCCGCTGACGAGTGGTCGAATTGGTAGTCGGCGATCATGCAGCCGAAAGGCTCGCCGCCCAGATTGCCCAGCCCGGTCTCGTAGACCTTCTTGAAGAAGGGGCTCTGGTCCCACTTGGCGCCTGGATAGCTGCGTAACTCCCGCTCAAGTTCGGCCTTGGAGATGTTCATCACCTTGATCTTGAGCGACGAGTCGGGCTCTGCATTGTTGACGATGTATTCAAGCCCACGCCACGAGCTTTCGATCTTCTGAAATTCAGGGTGATGAAGGATCTCGTTGGTCTGCTCGGTCAGCTTGGCGTCAAGCTGCGCGATCATCTCGTCGACAGTGTCGAGGATGTCCTCCTTGACGACCGACTGATCCTGAAGGGCCTGCTTGACGAGCGTCGAGACCGCATTTTCCACTTCTGCCTCGGCATCCGGTGTGCGCGGCTTGAAGCTGGCTTTCAGAAGCTGTGAGAAGTCTTCCTGCTCCTCGGTGGCTTCCGGCGCGACGCTCTCCTGCTGGGTCGAATTTTCCATGTATGCTTCCATTCTCGCGTTCGGTATCACTCATCCTGACGGACGGACGAGGCAATTCAAAGCGGCGCGGCCACCTTCTTCAGCGGGCGGCGGTATCCTCGTCCGAATCGGCGCCAGAGCTGGAGTCGGCGGTTTTCGATTCGAGCATCTTCATGAGTTCAGGGTCCGACAGAAGTTGCCGCAGAAGATCCTGCGCCGCTGATTTGCCATTCATGTAACGTTGCAGGTTGGCGAGCTGTTCGCGCGCTTCAAGGAGGGTCTTGAGCGCGGGCACCTGGCGCGCGATCTGTCCGGGGTCCAGGTCCTCCATGCTGCGGAAGGCCAGGTTGACGCCAAGCTTTTCACCCTCTTCGCCGCCGAGCTTGTTGTCGACGTTGAAACTGACCGCGGGCTCGATGCTGGCCATGTACTTGTTGAAGTTCTGCGGCTCGACATCTGAAAAAGGCCGTTCCGCGACCTTGGGCTTCTCCTTGGCGGAGGCATTGCCGGAAAGATCGGCCATCATGCCCATGACAAAGGGCAGTTCGACCTGTGCGCTCTCGTCGTATGGGTCTTGGTAGGCGATGTGGACGCGGGGCGGGCGATTGCGCTTGATTGCGCTTTGACCGGAGTCGGACATTATGGAAAACTCCTGGATGAATTATGTTGCAAGGAAGCCAGAGCACGCAATTTTTGTCAATTGTTTTGGCGCATGGGTGACATGTCGGCCGGCTACGCTTGCCGCTGCGTCAAGCAGCGTCGCTGGCCTCGACGATGCGGCGGAAATGGGGATTGTCGGAAATAAGGCTGTCCCAAGGTCCCAGACCCAACAGCCGGCCATGGTGCAGCACCGCGATCCTGTCGCACTGGCGCACCGTGCTAAGGCGATGCGCGATCATCATTATGGTCTTGTCGCCTGGCAGCGCCGCGATGGCATCCATGACGTCGCGCTCGGTCAGATTATCGAGTGCGCTGGTCGCCTCGTCGAAGACGATCAGATCAGCGTCGTGATAGAGTGCCCGGGCGATGCCGATCCTTTGGCGCTGCCCGCCCGAGAGACGCACGCCGCGTTCGCCGACGGTGGTGTCATAGCCCGCGGGCAGTTCCGAGGTGATAAAATCGTGCAGTTGCGCCAGTTTGGCGCAGCGGCTGGCCCTTTCGTGGTCGACGTCGGATTGGGGCACGCCGAGCGCGATGTTCTGTGTGATGGTTGAATCGGTCAGGAAAATGTCCTGGGGAACGTAGCCAACGCTTTGCTGCCAGGCTCGCAGGTTGTCGGCGGTAATCGGAGTGCCGTCTGCACGCATCTCTCCCTGCTGCGGGGCCAGAAGGCCAAGCACGATGTCGGCGAGTGTCGTCTTTCCGGCGCCGGTGCTGCCGACGATGCCTATCCGTTCGCCCCGGAAAATCTTGAGCGAGACATCGTGCAAACCGGCGCCTTCGGCATTGGGATAGCTGTAGCTGACATTCTCCAGTTCAAGCCTGTCGCGCAGACCGATGCCGGGCGGCAGGGTGCGGGGCAGCGGTTGTCCATTGGCCGTACGCTGGAAGTCCTCGGTGATGCTGTCGACGACACCAAGCCCATACTGCAGCCTGGAGAAGGTGTTGTAGATCTTGGCCAGCTCGGGAAGGATACGTTGTCCGGCAAAGGCAAAAACGCCGACGAGCGGCAGAAGATCTCCCAGTGGCGCGCCCGTTTCGTACGCCGAGCGCTCAACCAGCAGCAGGCACAAGAGGATTATGCCACCGAAGGCCACTGACTGGACCGCGAATTGCGGCAGGCCGGAAATGAAGGTCATCTGGGTCTGGCGTCTGGCTATCGCGGCCGCGGGTTCGGCGAACCGGTCGAGATAGGTCACTTCGTGGCCGAGCAGCTTTATGTCCTTGATACCACCCAGAACCTCCCCCGTTATGCGGTAGCGTTGGGCGTTGAGCCGCACGCGCTCCTTGCCGATCCGCCGCATGAATTTGCGCGCGGTGCCATAGATCACTGCATAGATACCGCCAAGTAACAGAAGCGCACTGCCTGCGACCACCGGATTGACCAAGATCACGACGGTCAGGATCGCGATCGTCGAAAGCAGACCGGCGATCAGTTCCGCCAACGGTCGATAGAACTGGTTCACGATTTGCGCTGCCTCGGACAAGATGCCCTTGTTCATGTCGCCGGTATGGCTGTCGAGGAAGAACTCGTAAGGCTGACGAAGATACCGACCGAGCAGACGGTGGCTGAACAGGTAGGACTGCGTGAAGGAAAAACTGGTGATCGCGTATACCTTGAGCACCTGCAACGCGTTGGTCAGGATGATGACCACAAGCGACCCTACCCCCACGGCGATCAGGAAACTGTAGTCCGAGGTAAAACCCAAAGCCTCGTAGGTGAACCTGAGAAAGGCGACCTGCTGAATCTGGCTCGGATCAGCGAGAACTGTCAGGAAAGGCAGGATCGAGACGACCGTCACGGCCGAAGACAGCGAGGCGACGATGATGACTGCCAGCACACGCAGGGCCTTTCGGCGTTCAAGCGGTGTAAGGAGAAGCCAGGCTCGCCGCCATGTCCCGTAGGTCTCTCTCATAAGAATGCTCCGGATGCTCACTGCTTGAAATACACGGGCCAATCGGATTGCGCGCCGTCGGATGGCCGAAAACCTCGACATGGCGATATCGCGTTGACCGCGCAGAATGCTCTGCTGGATCGTTTTTCAGGAAACCGCGGTCGGTTCAAGCCGTTTGCAGATCTCGAAATCCTCTTCGTAGTAGTCGATCAGAAAGTTGCGCCGCTGCGCCGCGTCGAGGACGCGATCGAAGCGCTGATCGCCTGCTTTCTTGAATTGCGCGACGGATCGGTTCCGGAACCGGGCGATCACTGGATCGGGCAGCACGCGTTTCGCCAAGGGTTTGACCAGCCGGACAAGGGGCCGATTGGTGCGCTGCTTCCAGGCGTGGTTGTTTGCGGCACGAAAGGTGGTGCCGGTGTCCAACGAGACCTCGAACCTCGATTCCAGGAATGCGGACAGGGACCCCAGGTCGCGGAAGTCGAAAAGGTGATCGATCAGTTGTTTGCCGTCATGAAATATGAAGTCAGACTGGCGCCGGAAGAACGTCATCGGCAGGCCGTCAAGGTCTTCAACACGCAATTTGGCGAGAATGCTGTCGACCAAGGCGGCAAGATCGGACTGCGAGAGGCTGGCCAGGGCCTCGCCTGAGGTGTTTCTGAGATACTGCCCAAGCGCAGACTGGAAGCGAGAAAGCGGCTCGCGGCACACCGCGATCGCGTCGAAGTCTCGGATTTTTTCCAATGTATCCGGCGCGGTCAGAGAGATCTGCCTTAATGTCCTGTGATCGTTGTAGAAGTCCCCCAGTTCAGGGTGGGCTGTCCAGCCTTCGGCGAAGTCGGGATCATGCGGCAGGGCCGTCTTGAGCTGTCGGCTGATGGTCGTCCCGGCCGTCTTGGGAATATGGATGAAGGCGAGGCGCTGCGCATCGCAGATTATGGTCGGCATCAAGTGGTGGTCCCTGGCTGACGCGGTCGGGTAGCAACCAGATCCGACGACGCCCCTGCCACCTTGCCACACCGCTGGAAGATAGGACGGACCATGATGAGCGCACCCCTCCGTCCGTTCCGGAGGGGACCGCAGACGGAAGGGGGCTGCATCAGCTCTCTTCCGCGATCTGGTTCGCGACCCCGCGGACTTGCAGGAAGCCGGTCGCCGGTGCCAGGACGCGGCCAACGGTATCGGTCCAGCGTGTGACAGGGTCCTTTGTTACGAAGACAATGTCCTGCGCCATGATCGGGAAGGATTTCATCATGATCAGGGCCGAGGCATCGGTCAGATCGAACTGGAAGACCGCGTCAATCTCATCATGCACCTCGTCCGTGCTGCGGAACACGAAGACACCACGCGCGTTCGCGCGCTGGCGGCTGATGCCACCAACCTCGGCCAGGAGCTCGGTCAGGGACTTCTCCTCGGTCCCCAGCGGCATGGCAGAGGTTGCGATCTCGCCGAAGATATAAACGTCGTTGTTCACCAACTTGGGTACATGTACCGCATCGCCCGGAAGAAGCACGGGGTTATGACGCGGATCACCTTCTTGCAGGAAGAGCTGGGCGTTGACGAGATATTCAACCCCACCGCGGCGCAGCTTCACGCGGGACAGGTCAGCGGCGTTACTCGTACCCGATGCGTTGAGAAGGTCGACAAGATGCAGCGGCACATTGGTCAGGGTGGTGGGGCCGCGGCTGCCAACGTCGCCAGTAACCATGACATGATGGGCACGGAAGTTGTCCACCGCAACCTCAACCTGCGGATCCTTGAGGTAGTCTTGCAACCTCTCCGTCAGCTCAGAACGAATCTCGCGCACCGTGCGGTTGCGGGCGTCAACCTCGCCAACGAAAGGGTAGAAGAAGGCGCCAGTCTCATCGACGACCGGTCCCTCGTCCGGTTGGATGGACTGTTCAGCGCCGTTTGAGGTGCGTTCAGGCGTCGTCCAGACCTGGATTCGCAACTGGTCGCCGGTGCCGATACGATATGTGTAGCGTCCCGGGTTCGGCGGTGGCGACCCACCGTAATCTTGCCGCGGTGCATAGTATTGCGCCACGGTCTCATTGATGTTCTCGGGTGTGACGCGGATCACCTTGAGGTTTTCCGGCAGTTTCTCTTGCGCGCTGCTCGATACGGGAAACTGCATGTGCTCGCCGCATCCGGACAGGAGCAGAAGGCAGCCAAGCAGGAATGATACGAATTTCATGTTGAACCGGAGTCTTCTGCTGTTGCGAACCGTAACCATCCCCCATCCTGCCTTGGCAGGAAAGCCCGCCCGGACAGGGTTGCGCCACCCTAGGACGCACCGCCGCGCGATCCAAGACCCCGGCAAGCGAATATTCGGGTTTCTGGGACCTTGTTGCATCACGTGGGGTGCCCGCGCGGACAGTGGCGCGATAACAACGGTCGATCCCACGCACTGCCGGCCGTCGTTTTTGCCCTGCCAGAAACGGCCCGAACAGGTTACAGAATTCAACATGGTGACGGGATACATGACAAGCGGACGGATCAAAGTGATCGGGGCGGGACTGGCGCTGTCCTTTGGGGTATGGAGTGCGGCTGAGGCCGAAACGGATTTCGTCACCGGCTATAACACCTATGGCTATCCCGGCCTGATCGACATGCCGTCGGCGCATGGTCGGCCAGACGGGGAACTGGCCTATACCTCCAGCTATTTCGCCGGGCAGTGGCGCAACACGCTGACCTTCCAGATGCTGCCGCGCCTGTCGGCCAGCTTTCGCTATTCCAGGCTCGAGGACATTCGCCCGGGTCCCGGCGGCCCGGTGGTGGACAGTCGATTCGACCGCAGTTTTTCCCTCCAATACCGTGTTCTCGACGAGACCGCCCGGCGTCCGGCTGTGGCCATTGGGCTGAACGATTTTCTGGGGACCGGTATCTATGCGTCCGAATATGTCGTGGCGAGCAAGACGCTGGGCGACAGCCTGCGCGTGACCGGTGGCATCGGCTGGGGGCGCCTGGCCGGGGTCAGCGGGTTCGAAAACCCCCTGGCGTTCTTTGGCGACGGTTTCCGAGAGCGTGGCACGATCGACAAGCCCTTCGGCGGCGAGGTGAACCCCGAGAACTGGTTCCGCGGCGACGCCGCACTTTTCGGGGGTGTCGAATGGCAAGCGAGCGACCGTCTTACCCTGACAGCCGAGTATTCCTCGGACGCGAACCCCAACGAGTCGCCCTCGGCCTTTGACCGGGAAAGCCCGTTCAATTGGGGTGCGACCTACCGGATTAGGCCCGGTGTTTCCCTCTCGGCGCATTATCTCTATGGAACCGAGGTCGGGGTGCAGGTCTCCATGGCCCTCGACCCCAAGAACCCGCCGCAAGCCTCGGGCCGCGATTCGGCACCGCCACCGGTGGTGCCGCGGGACGGCGGCAGGGTGGGGGGTCTCGACTGGCCCCAGACTGTTGATACACAGTCCGGCCTGCGCCGCGATGTCGCGCGGGCGCTGGAAGGGCAGGGTATTGGCCTACATGCCTTGCACCTGGAGGGTGACATGGTGCGACTCGAGATCGAGAACACCACTTACCCCAGGGCAGCGCAGGCGGTGGGCCGCGCCGCGCGCAGCTTGACTGGCCTGATGCCCGCCGAGATCGAACGCTTCGTGATCGTCCCTGTGAGCGCGGGCATGGCCGCCTCGGAGGTTGAGATCGCGCGGGGCGATCTGGAGGCCTTGGAACACGAGCTGCGTAACAGTGCCCGGATTCTCGAACGGGCCGACATCCGTCCGGCCTCAAGCAGGACGCCAGCATTCGAGGGGCGCTATCCCTCCTTCGAATGGGGCGTCGCGCCCTACGTGACGCCAAGCCTCTTCGACCCAGACGATCCAGTGCGCGCAGATGCCGGGGTCGAGGTCTCGGCCCGCTTCCGCCCCGCACGCGGGCTGGAGTTCTCGGGGGCTATGCGCAAGAAGGTCCTGGGGAACCTGGATCAATCGAGCCGCCCCTCGACTTCGGGGTTGCCGCACGTGCGCAGCGACTTCAACATTTATGACCGGCAAGGCGACCCGGCGATCACTAACCTGACAGGCGCCTACTATTTCAAGCCCGGGACCAATTTTTACGGGCGGGTCACGGCGGGCTACCTTGAGCCAATGTTCGGCGGCGTTTCCGCGGAGTTGCTGTGGAAACCGGTAAACAGTCGCTTTGCCCTGGGGGTCGAGGCGAATTACGCCCGTCAACGGGACTACGACCAGCTTCTGGGTTTCCAAGACTACGATGTCGCCACCGGGCATGTCTCAGCATACTGGGACATGGGCGGCGGGTATCATGGGCAGGTCGACGCTGGGCGCTACCTTGCCGGTGACTGGGGTGCCACACTGTCGCTGGACCGAGAGTTCGAGAATGGCTGGCGTGTCGGCGCCTTTGCCACGCTGACGGATGTGCCATTCGAAGAGTTCGGTGAAGGCTCCTTCGACAAGGGCATCCGGATCACGATCCCCATTTCCTGGATTACGGGGCAGCCCACCCGCGACGATTATACCGCGACATTGCGTCCGGTTACGCGTGATGGCGGCGCCCGGCTTCAAGTCGAGGGGCGGCTCTACGACCGGGTGCGGCCGCTTCAGGCGCCCGAGCTGCAAGATGGATGGGGGCGGTTCTGGCGATGAGGACAGGAATACGTGCGGCAGGTCTTATGACCGTGCTCGGGCTGGCGCTGGCGGGTTGCGGGCAAATCGCGCTGCCGGGGCAGGGCGCCCAGGCGTCCGATCCCAGGACCGGCCTGACGCGCGCGGCGCTTGAGGAGCGGGGTCAGCCGACTCTCTACGCCAGCGTGCCGCAGATGGGCACCGCCGCCCTGCTGGGCCTTTCCGGGCGCAATGGTGACGTGCTTACATGGCAGACCCCGGATAATGTCTCGCTCTCTTTCGCTGCGGGCGTGCTGACGGCGACCCGTGGCCTGGGCCCTGACCTGATGACGGCTGAAACCGACGGCACCCGTGCCCTGCTGGCAGACCGCGCTGCGGCGCCGAGCCACGTGCTGCGTCACAGCTACCTGGATGGCGAGAACCGTCCGCAGATCCGCGAGTATCAATGCCGCTTGGCCGGGCGCGGGTCCGAGACCATCACCATCGTCGGGACGCGCCACGAGGTTACGCGCCTTGCCGAGACATGTCGCGCGGACGGGTTGGAGTTCACGAATACCTACTGGCGGGGTGGTGACGGGGTGATCTGGAAATCACGGCAATGGATCGCGCCGGACATTGGTTATCTGCGCACGGAGCGCCTGATCCGCTGAAGGCTTGCCACCGGCACGGCGACGGGGCATCTTGCGCCCGCCCGTGCCACTGCCCTTTCCAGTCCGTCCGACCTTGCCCGGGAATGCCTTTTTGATGAGCAACAGCTACACAGTCTTCGGCCTGACCCTGCAAAGCGACATCGTCTTGCCCGAACTCTTCTCGGCGGGGCCCGGCGCCATGCCGGACGTGACGGTCAGATATGATGCGGTCGACCCTGATACCCTGGGCGAGGCGGCCCGCGTCGGCCCACAGCTCTGGGTCAGCCCGGAGCGCTTCATCCTAGAGATCCCGCGTGTTGCCCGGTTCGAGGTCGCGCAGGGCACAGAAATTCGGGTGGATCCCGCGCCGGGAGTCGACGCCGAGAGCGTACGTCTCTTCTTGCTGGGCTCGGCCTTCGGGGCCCTTCTGTTCCAGCGTGGTCATCTCGTGCTGCACGGTAACGCCATCAAGATCGACGGCCGCTGCATGATCTGCGTGGGTGCCTCCGGTGCTGGCAAGTCGACGCTCGCGGCGGCCTTTGCCCGGCGCGGTTACCCGGTTCTGGCCGACGATGTCGTACCCGTTGATGCCAATGCTGCCGCTCTGCCGGGGCTGCCGCGCATCAAGCTCTGGCAGGACGCGGCCGAGTGGCTGGGAATCGAGACTGCGGGACTGCGCCGCATCCGCCCGGATATGGCCAAGTTCAACATGCCGCTCGCAGAGGATGACAGGGCCGTATCGGCACCGGCGCCGATACGCTGGATCTACATTCTCGGACAGGATGTGACGCTGGAGGACGTCCGGATCGTTCCGATCCACGGGATGGCCCGCTTCGGGCCGTTGCGCAACAACACGTACCGGGTGCGCTATCTTCAGGGGATGAAGCTGGGTCCCGTGCACCTTGAACGCTGCGGGGCGCTGGCCGGACAGGTGCACCTGGCACGTGTGACACGGCCCGACGTCGCCGGACCGGAACAGGCGGCGCGGGTCGATGCGCTTGTCGACCGGCTGCTGGCGGACATGCGGGACAATGGCTGATGGTGACCGGGAGGGATGTCACCGGGGGCGGGATCTACTGGCTGGCATCCTACCCGAAATCGGGGAACACGTGGTTTCGGACCTTTCTGAGCAACCTGCTCGAGGACGGTGAGAGGCCTGTCGACATCAACAGCCTTCATACCGGCCACATTGCAAGCAGTCGCGAATGGCTCGACGAGGTTCTGGGCTTCGACACCGCCGACCTGACCGAAGAAGAGGTCGATCTGCTGCGCCCCGGGGTCTACGACTGGACGGCGGGCACCGGCATGGAGGCGGAATACCGCAAGACCCACGACGCCTGGCAGATCCTGCCTGACGGGCGGCCGCTGTTGGGCCCGCAGGGCACCCGGGGCGCGGTCTACCTGCTGCGCAACCCGTTGGACGTGGTGGTTTCCATGGCCAGTCACAACGGAACCGACATCGATACCGCGATTACGGGCATGAATAACCCGGGGCATGCACTTTCGAAGGCCAACAGGGGCATACGGCCGCAGGTTCGCCAGCGCATCGGCACCTGGAGCGATCATGTCACAAGCTGGGTGGACGCGACGGGCCTTGCCTGTCACGTGCTGCGCTACGAGGACATGACAGACGACGCGGAAAACGCCTTTGCCGGTGCCGCGCGCTTCCTCGGGCTGTCGGCCGACCCCGAGCGGATCTCCAAGGCGATCGGCTTCAGCAATTTCGACACCCTGGCCCGCCAGGAAGCCGAGAAAGGGTTTCGCGAACGTCCGGCGCGGTCGCAGCGTTTCTTTCGCGAGGGTCGCAGCGGTGCCTGGCGCGCCCATCTGACGGACCAACAGGTAGACCGTATCGTCACCGCCCACGCGCCCCTCATGCGGCGTTTCGGATATCTGCGCGACGACGGTACCCCGGTCTAGCGGTTACGGCGCTAGTCCAGGACGATGCCCGCCATGGAAAGGTCCACGTTTCCATTGATCCGCCGTGCCGCCGCGAAGAAGCTTGTCGCTCGCGGGGTCTCGCGTGCCCTGACCTGCAGCTTTTCCAGGCCGGGGGACGCGATCGCCAGGAGCAGCAAAGCACCATCCATAGCGCCCCCCTTGCGGCGCAGCGGCACCGAGAAGCGGCTGAATCCGGGGGTTGTCTCCACGAAGTCCGCAAGGTCGTAAACGCGGCCGGCTGGATCTAACAGGAACAGGCCGATGCCCTGCCCTAGTGGGTGCAGCACCGAACCTGCCAAAGGACGGTCCGCCCCGACAGAGGCATGTTGCAGGTGAAGATCGACACCCGTGAAGGGGTCGTCGGCCATGTCGCGCACATAGTCAAGCGCGGCGCACTGGGCGCGCGTCGTGGAGTGCTGCACAATGCCGGGCGGGGGTGCTGTCGCCTGATCCAATCGCGCGCTCAGCCGGGCGAGGTCGTCGGGCTCGGGGCTGTAGAGCGCGATCTGCCGCTGGCCTTCTGGTCCGCGTTCGGGCCGGATCAACCGGCAGGGAACCGCGAAGATCGCGCGCGCCGTTCCAATCGCGCGTGCGAAGGCCCGCTCGGCCGGGGTGCGGCCCGCAGCGGCGGGCTCGTCCAAGGGCGCGGCACTTCGGTCTGACAGGCGCCGGTTCGGCCCGTCGCGAGTGGCCCGCGTTGCCGGGTCTTCGGTTTCCTGCGGTGGTGTACGCGTGCGACGGTCAGGCGTCGTTGTCTCGCGCACCGCGGTGGTGACCCGGTTCTGCGGTGCGGTGGTTTCGGTTGGCAGGCCCTCACGCGGGACCTGCGCAACCCGGTCCGTGGCAGTGGATGGCGCGGTCGCCTGGTGCGGAGGGGTTTCGGCACGCGCCTGTCTCTGTGGCGTGACCCTGCGCGACGGGGCAGGCCCCGTGGCCGGAAGGGCAGCGGTCGGACGCGTGGTTTCTGGGGCCCGCCGGGCAGGGGCGATGGCGCCAGTCCGACCAGCCGCAGTGGTGTCAGGGGCCGTAGTGACCGGTGCCGTACCGACGGAAGCCGCCCTGGCATGGGTCAGTTGCGCGGGGTCTTGTGTCTTGCCCACATCCTCTGTCGGGACCTGCGCGGGCTCCAGCACTTGCGCCGGCGCCGGATCGGGCCTTTGGGACGGAGCGGTGCGCTGGGCCAGCACCGGAGCGCCAGCCCCGGCCGGAATGCGCGCGATTGGCCCGTTTGCGGTCGCGACGGATGCGGCGAGGGATGCGACGGTGCCCGCAGAGACTGGGTCCGGCCGCAGGCCGCCGCCGGTGCTGCTTCCCACGCGCCTGGGTGCCTGTGCTGACAAGCGTGTCTGGTCCGGTCGCTCTGTAACGCCATCTTGCCGTGTCCTCGGTTCAGCGGTGTCAGTCACACTATCCGCCGGGGCTTGGGGGGCGACCCGTTCAGCAGGTTCCGACCCGGCCTGACGTCTGGTTGCAGATTCGGCGGCCGGACGTGTGGCGGCCGCGGCCCGTGTGCCGACCTCGGGCGCCATGTTGCGCACGATGATGCCGGTGCCGGGTGACGAGGGCGTTTCGGGTGCCCCCGGCAGCCCGACGACAAGCAGGGTCGCGGCAGCCATATGCAGCGACAGTGACAGGCCTGCAGCCAGAATCCAGCTTGCCGCGCCCTGTGCCTGGGAGGCGTCGGCGGTCATGATCCGCCGCGCCCTGTACCGGACCTGCTTTCTTGGCGCAGGGTGACCATCTGTACCTCGGCCCCCGCCGCGGACAGGATGCCGGAGAGCGCCAGCACGGCCTGCGCCGGGTGATCCTGCCCGGCCAGAATATGCACACGCGAAAACTCGTCCGAAGTGATGCGACCGCGCAGTGCATCAGGACTGATGGGCACCCCGTTCAGCGCCAAACCGCCCCCCGGGCGCATTGTCACCAGAGGTCGAGGCAAACCGTCGAGCGGCAGGTCCTGCACCGTCGGCGGCGTGATCGCGCGTTCCTCGATCTCGGCCGGGTCACCCGCAACCAGAAAATAGAGCAGCAGCAAAAGGACAATATTCACCGTGGCCAAGGAAAAATCAGGCCTGAAGCGGGGTTTCGCTGACGGCAGGAAAGCGGCCATCGATCAACGCCCGATCAATTGCAGCCGTGCGAAACCGGCCCGTCGCACAGGTTCCATCAGGTCGGCGAGGTCCTGGGCACGGGCACTTTCGGTGACGAAGACCACGATGTCCTCGATCCCGTCACCCCGCAACCGCGCGAGCGCAGCAGGAAGCTGAGCCAGATCGATCCTGTTGTCCCCGGCCCGCAGGCGGCCCCGTTCAAGGTGCCAGATCACCTGAGCGGTCGCCGTATTGGCCACGTTGGTTCGTGTCGCGGTTTCGGACCCCGTGGTGGCCGGGCCGCTCATGGGCAGCAGAGCATAAGGCGCCAGGCTGCTGGACAGCATGAAGAAGATCAGAAGCTGGAACATGATATCGGCCAAGGGCGTCAGCGCGAAAGCGCTGCGCTTGCGGTCAACTGGGGGCGGCAGAACGCCCGTTCCCACCGGGCTTGCCAGATCACCCACTGAAGCCGTCATCGGACGTGGTCCGGGCCGCCGACCATGGTCTGGGCGCCGCTTGCCGGCGCTTGCCCCGGCGCGGCCTGATCCTCGTTACCAAGAACCTGCGCCAGCAGGCTGTCCAGCGCCTCGCGTTCCCGCGCGATCCGCGATTCCAGCCACAGGGAGAAAAAGTAGAACAGGATCGCTATCGCGAGACCCAGGGCTGTCGTGATCAGGGCGGTCCAGATCCCGCCGGCCAGCTCTGCGGGATCTGCCGCACCGGCACTCTGAGAAAGGCGGCCGAAGGCCTCGATCATGCCAAGCACGGTACCCAGCAGCCCCAGCATCGGCGCCGATTGGACCACCGCCTCCAGCCCGCGCATGTTCTGTCCAAGATGCGAAAGGTCCTCGAGCGCGCGCTGCGTGCCCCTGGCCTGGGCAAGTGCGCGCCTGCCGGGGTATGCGGTCAGCGTCTCGAAAAGATCGCGGAGCAAAGCCGCGCGGGGGCCGCGGGCCTCCCGCACGGCCGCCAGTGCCGCGGCGCGCTCGCCCGCGCACCACTGACCGGCGGCGGTGCGCGATATGCTGTCATCGCCGAGGCCGGCGCGACGGAATTGCATCAGCTTGATCAGCACCACGGTGGCGGCGAAGACGGACAGCAGCGCAAGGGCGCCGAGGACCCCCCAGGCGAGCGCGCTGATCTCCTCGATCGGGAATCGGGGCATGTCGGGACCGTTCCATTTTCAGGGGCGCGCCAGCGGGGCCGGCACCGGCCCTCAGCTTCCGAATTGCACGTCCGTGCGCGAACCGGGCGCCAGCGCGTCCATGCAGATCCGCGACTCGCCGCCGGTCTCGGGCGTGCATTGTTCGGCGCCGTTGAGCAACAAGCGGGAGACCCGGCCGCAATCCCGGTCGAGCAGGAATTGCACGACGCGCGTCTTGTCCTGCGGCAACCGCCCGAATTCGAGGATAAGCCGATCCGACACCGCGCCGGTATCGTCAAAGACGGCCACATCGTAGGCCGCCTGCTCAAGCGCTGTTCCGGTGGCGTTCTTGGCGACGAAGGTTAGGCGGCATCCGCCCTCTACCGACTCGGTGTTGTTGAGTTCCAGCTCAAAATTGCCTGCCGATTGTGCTGCCAGCGGGGCGGGCAGGACCTGGCTCAGGGCCAGCAGACAGGCCGTTATCAGGGATCGGGTCGAGAGAGAGCGCATCCGGGGCCTCCGTGGAAATCCGCACATCAATGGTAAATTGCTAACACGGAAATCGGGTTTGGCAAACGCCGGGGGCGCCCGGCCGGCGTTTGCCCCGGACCTGTTTGTCTGTCGGTCTACCGGTTGTTCTCGTCGTCGTAGGCTTCGGCGAAGTAGGCGAGGAAGACATCAAGCATGCCATTATCGTGGGCCTGGGCCTTGGCGTCCCAGCGTTCGACGAAGGTTTCCCAGGCGCGGGCGCGGCGATTCTGCAGGATGCCGGATTTCTTGATGCGGGCCTCGATGGTCTCGGGCGCCAGGTCGTCGAGCAGACGTGCAAGCGCGGGCTGGATCGCCGCGTGGGTGGCATACTGGTGGCGCTTGATATCGGCAAAGGCGGCGCGGATGGCCTCGCCGCCGCGCTGAAAGCCGGGGCGCGGCGGGCCGAACATGGCGCTGAGCGCCTGGTCGGCGGCGGGCATGAACTTGAGCGGGTTGTTGTCCTCGCGCCCGATCATCGTCACCTGGCCCGACCGAACCGAGCGCCGCGCCACCGCGCGGGCCTGTAGAAGGCTGGAGAGTTCCTCGCTCAGGGCATTCAACGCGCGTCCGATCTCGGTGGCGGTCTCCATCGGGTTGCCCTGCGAGAGGCTGCCCTCGGGCAAGCCCGCGGCCGCGGCAATCTGGGCCAGGACGGCGTCCGTAGAGGGCTGTTGTTGCGGCTGCGGCCCGGCCTGCTGCTGGGCAAAGGGCGCGGCTCTTCCCTCGCCAGAGGGTGGCGCGGGGTGCGGCGCAGGGTTCGGCGTGGGCGCTGGGCCCGGCTGAGGTCCGGGCGGCATCGACCCACCGGCGCCGCCAGGCAGCGGCTGAACAGAGGGGCGGGGACGCTGGGCCGGGCCGCCCGCCACACCACCGCCCGATGACCCGGTGCCCCAGATGTCCGCGGGCGGCTGTTGCGGCGGCGGCGACGCTTGAGGCTCTGAGACCTGCACGCCGCCGGACGAGGCGCCCCAGATGTCCGCGGGTGGGGGGGTGCCCGCCTGTGGCGCCGCCGATCCGATTGCCGGGGTCTCGCCATCCGCGGTCGCGTCCAGGGTAACCTCGACACTGTAATGTCCCACCTGCAGGCGATCCCCCGATTGCAGCGAATGGGGGCTCTTGACGCGCGATGAAGCGCCGTTGACGAAGGTCCCGTTGGTCGAGATGTCGTAGAGCCACCAGCCGCCGTTCTCGTAGCGAACTTCGAGGTGGCGTCCCGAGATGAAGCGGCGAGGGTCGGGCAGGCTCCAGCCTATGCCGCTATCGCGGCCGATCTCCAGGATCTCGCCGGGGGCCGCGGTCGCCTCAAGCGGGCCGCCGTCCGGCAGGCTCGTCATGTTGGTTATCCGCAGGTGAAGCGTCTGTTGCGCCATGGTCTCGATCTCTTCCGCGCGCCCGGGCCCCTATGCGGGGCGCGCCGCTGTTCATCCGCTATGTTCTGTCAGTCCAGATCTGGGGCCGCAAGGTCCCGTGCCATGGCCAGGAAGTCGTCCAGGGTGGACTTGCGCCGGGTCTGCGGCACCCGGGCCAGCGCTGTGAGCACCGCCGCGTTCACCCCGCGACCGGGCAGGAAACGCGGCGGCGGAACCGGGGCGCTGTCAGCCGGTGCGACCGAACCACCGGCCCATCCCGTCGCCAGCGCGAGCCAGACACCCGGGGTGCGCGGTTCCTGCCCCGCCGCCCGCTCCAGGATAGCAGCGCGCAGGCTCTCTTCGGGGTCCGCCACCCAGGCCGCGGCCTGTTCCATCATCTGAAGGTCGTTCTGATCCAGGTGGTCGCCCACATGGCGCAGGCATTCGTGCCCCCACCAGATCGCCACGCGCCGGGCGAACATCTGCGAGGCGCAGGTCACGGCCTCTTCCGGTGTCGGGCCGTCCAGAAGGCGCCTGGCAAAGTCCATCACGCCCTCGTCCGTCTGCGGGCGACCGTCCATGTCCTCGGCCATCTCGGGCAGGATCGCGAAGAGTTCGGGCGCCGTGAGACAGCGCAGGGTCTGAAGCGACTGCGTCATGGAGTCGAGCCTCTGCTGCATGGCATGAGCCTGGCCCCCCTGCCGGGGGTTTCTGGATGACGTCTGTCCTGCCTGCATTGCCTGCACATAGCTAGTTGATCTGCACCAGGGTGCCCTTGATGACCATGGTCCCGCCCGCCTTGTGTTCCGAGGTGATCCCGGAACTCGACTTGAATTGTTGCGTTGCCTTGACCTCGACCGTGGGCGCCTTGAGCGTGATGGAACTGGAATCCATCGTGATCGAGCTCATGCCGACCTTCAGCGTGATCTTCGACCCCGCGGTTACCGTCAGGTTGTCGCCCACTTCGAGGCTGTCGTTCGTACCCACGGAGGCTTCGCGATTGTTGCCGACAGTCTGGGTCTCGTCGTTTCCGATCTCGGTTTTGCTGTCGTTGTCGATGTTCGTGGTCTGGTCGTTGAAAACATGCCAAGTCTGGTCGTTGAGGATCTCGGCGTTGAGGTCGTATTGCGCATGCAGGCGCATCTCTTCCTCGCCCGCGGTGTCGTCGAAGGCGATCTCGTTGTAGCCCCCGCCGTTGGGGGTCGAGTTGCTTCTCATGCCCATGGTCTTGCCGCCATCATTGACATCGAATGGCGGCATGTTGTCTGCGTTGTAGACACAGCCGACGACGAGCGGACGCGCCGGGTCCCCGTCAATGAACTCGACGACGACCTCCATGCCGACACGCGGGACGGCCAGCCCGCCCCACCCATTGCCGGCCCAGATCTGCGCGACCCGGCAGCGCATGGAATTGGCGCCCTCGCGGTCCCAGTGGAAGCGGACCAGGATGCGGCCATAGTGGTCGCAGTCGATCTCGCCGTTGCCCGTCACGATGGCGGTTTGCGGTCCCTGAACGCGTGGGGCTACCGGGGCGGCGGCTGGGACCACGGGTTTGTCGGCCAGGCGGAAACGATATTTCCCCTCGTAGCTCGACTCCTCGGCGGGGGCGCCGCCGCCCGTGCGATAGCCCTCAGTGACGTAGCTGTGTTCACACGACAGCGCGACGTAGGTCTTGTCATTGATCATGGTTTCAGGGTGGTCAGTGATGGTTACCCGCATGCCGGCCATAAGCCCGGCGCAATCGCCCGCGGCCGAGTGCAGCATGTCGTCCCTGTTTGCCTGGTTCGCGCGAGTCTGCGCCAGGGTGTCGCCTGCGAGCTTGTCCGGATAGCGACCGGGAAAAACGAAGGATTCAACGTCACCGTTCTCGTAACCCGACCCGATGCTCCGTTCGGTCAGCATCGCGGCAGTCGGCGCCGTGAAGTTGTAGTCCGTCATCGTCACGCGCCCGGTCGTCATCTGGCGCCCCGATACCCAGTCGTGCAGGTGCTCTCCGGGGAAACGGTACTGCCGGTCTGTCACCCGGTAGGGGCGGGACTGGCCGGGAACGTCGGGCAGCGACTCGGTCTCGTCGAAGAGCACGAGCGTATGGCCGTGCAACTCGTGGCGGAAATGATAGCTGATGGCATACATCGACATCAGCCGTTGCGCGAACTCCAGGTCCGTTTCCTGGAATTGCACGGTGTATTCCATCTCAGGATAGGTGCTTTGAAGGTTCGACACGTGATCGAAGCCGTATTCGCCAAAAATCGCGGCAAGGATGTCGGGCGCGGTCATGTTGTGGAAAATCCGCTGGTTCTGCCGCAGCCCCAGCACCCAGATCCAGGGCCGAAGGGTCAGCGTGTAGCCGTGACCGCCCTCGACCGGGCCAAGCCAGCGCGCCTCGGTCAGCAGGCCGTCGAAGTAGCGTTCCGGGTGGGCGGGGTCGGTCGTGCCGAGCCGAACCGAGGCATTGCGTCCAAGGAGCGCGTCGAAATCGATACCCGCGGTCGAACTGAGGCACTCGACCTCGAATTCGAAGAGGTCGTTGACGGCCTCGTGCCCTGTAAATCGCATCAGAGCCAGCCCGGTTGTTGGCCCGGTATCCGTATTGTCGGGCGGATGGAATACGCCAAGCCGGTTTTTCTGGGATATCATCTGGACAATCTCTGCTGAAAATTCTGATCCGGTCAATCGAAACTCGATTCGGCAGGTTGACGTCCATGGCCATCCACGCCCGCCTGTCTCAGTATGACCAATTCCAGGGCTCGGGGCAAAGCCTGAAGCATGCAGGTGGCGTGCGCCGGTGTGGCGGACCGGTCGCGCCGGGGGCCAACAGGTGGCGATTTGTTGCTAATGGGTCACAACGTGCATCTGTGTCACAGGCCAGCGACGGGGAGTGCGCCTCGATGCAAAAACTTTGGTTGAGGCAACAGACGATTTGCGCGTAATGTCCGTCCAGCATCACATCTTGACGACGTCGTCGTTCGCAGTTCAGGCCCGACCGGCACGCGATATGGTATTAATGGGCCGATTATTCAGAGGGCAGACATGATCCAATTTCGTAACACCCCGACTTTGGCGCGCAAGAACAGCCGTCCGTCGCGCGGCGGCCTTTTCCGGTCGACGACCGCCGTGGCGATGCTTGCCGCGCTTGGTTTGGCCGGCGTGGCACAGGCGCAGCAATGGACCGGTGCCATTGATGATGACGCGGGCAACCCCGGCAACTGGACGCCAGCCCCGCCCGTTGCGGGCGATGACGTCACCGTCGACGCCGGCGCTGACATCCTGATCGATGGTGGCGCAAGCCCGCTTTTCAATTCGGGGCAACATTCCAGCGGCGCGATGACGATCGGCTCCACCGGCATCCTCAACGTCATCACCTTGACGTCCGACCAGCAGGCCACCGTGCAAATTGACGCCGGCGGCGAGATCGTGGCGACGACTTTCGGGGCCGGAGATAGTGTGCCGGTCACGGTCGATGGCACCTTGAGCGCCGATACGACGTTCGTGAGCGGCACCGCGACGCTGGATGTGAACTCCGGCGGCATAGTTGATGGCGACGTGAACATGAGCGGCCTTGCTCCCACCGTGACCATCGACGACGGCGGCGAGCTTACCGGCACCGCGACCGTCAACCGCGGCACCCTGACAAATGACGGTGATATTGGCGGTGACGTTGTTACCACCGGCGGTAACGCGACGGTGACCGTGAACATCGGGTCGACCGGGTCGGTCGATGGTACTGTCACTCATGGGGCAGGCAGCCTGACCAACAGTGGCGATATCTTCGACGGGCTGAGCGTCGGCAACGGTGCCACGGCGGATGTCACGTCGACGGGTATCGTCTTCAACGGTACGACTGTCGGGCTTGGTACCATTAACCTCTCTTCGGGCGGCTTCCTCATTGGCGGCGTCACGCTGAACGGTGGCCAGAACGGCGGCGTCGTGAATAGCTCGGGGACGATCACGGGTCCCGTCGTTGTGAATGGTGGGGAGTTCAACACGGACGGGTCGATCGTTGGCACCGTCACGACCAATGGCGGCATGACCAATGCCGAGGGCACGATCAACGGGGCCGTCACGACGAACGGCGGCAGCGGATTCACGACCACCGGGGCGCTGACGCAGACCGGCGACTTCACGAACGGCGGCGCGCTTTACGTCGAGGGTGGCGACCTGACGAGTTCGGGCGGCACCTTCACGAACAGCGGACGTATCGAGGTGGCCGACGGCCTTTCGCTGGCTTACGACGGGTCGATGGTGAACAGCGGCACCATCGGGCTGGGGAGTGGCACCGCGGGGTCGACTTCGGTAATTCTCGGTGGTGGCGGCGTGACCGGGTCTGCCGGAAGCACCTTCGACATGGAAAACGACGCGGCCGGGGACAGCATGACTGTTCAGGGCACGGTCGATGGCACCAATACCCTGAACATCGACGTCGACCTTACGAGCACGAACGCCGGCTTCGCGGACGTCCTGACTGTCGATGACGATCTCGAAGGAACCTTGACCGTTTCGGTCGACTCAATCCGCACGAATGCGATTTACACACTGCAGCAGAATGGCGTGACTGTCGCCGAAGCAGACAGCTTCGGAGCTGGCCTGACCTCGGACATGAACGGCGACCTGCCGCAAGGCCCGAGCGGACTTGTCCTTTACAGCCTCGTCCAGGAAACGGATCCAAACAATCCGTCGACCGAGCAGGTCAATATCTATGGCAACCTGAACCCGGCGCTCGGCAGCGTTGCCGCCTCCATGTCGTCGGTGCAGAGCCTGGTGACCAACACGGTCAACCGCCCCAGCGGAGCTTACGTGAGCGGGATCGCCTTCGACACGCCGGGCAATTGCAGCACCGGCAACTGGGCGCGCGTCACCGGGGGCCGTGCCGAGACCGAATCCAGCAGCGTGACCGGTGGTGGCCTGTCCACCACCTCCAGCGGCCAGCTTGACTTCGGCGGTGTCCAGGGCGGCATCGACTACGGCTGCTTCGAGGCATTCAACGGGGGCTGGGATGTCTCCGCCGGCTTGCTTATCGGCGCCAACCAAGGCCACTTTGCCGAGGAAGCCTCCGGCTTGATCACGACCGGTGAATTCGACCAGTACTTCTTCGGGGGCTATATCGCCGCGTCGAAGGATAACTGGTCGGGTGAACTCCAGTTGCGTCACGCGAATTCGAACTACACCTTCGACAATCCGGACCTTGATATCCGTGATGAAGATGTGGCGACCGACAGCAACTCGATCAGCGGCAGCCTGACCTACCGTTACGATCTTGACAGCAACGGCTTGGCCCTGCTGCCGACGGTGGGCTTCAATGTCACTCGCACCTCGACAGGAACCCTTCTTTTCGAGAACCCTCTCGGCGCGACGCTGGGCCGGCTCGACTTCGAGGATCATACGAGCAAGACCGGTTTCGTGGGCACCACGCTGAGTCGGACCAATGTCAACGCCGCCGCCCAATCGGCCACGAACACTTTCGTGACGGCGACATATTACATGGACGGCAGCGGCAGCCGGGACAGCACATTCTCGACGTCGGACGGGATCGCAACAGAAACCCTTACAACCTCCGAGGTTGGTGACTTCGGCGAGCTCAGCGTGGGCGGCAACTATATTCGCGTCCTCAGCGCCACACCGGGCCAAGTGCGCCAGGTCAACTACTCGGTCCGGGCCGATTACCGCTTCGGCGAGGACGTGAGCGGCGCCGGGATCACCGGGCAGATGCGCCTGCAGTTCTGATCCTGAACGAAGACAGATCAAGGGCCCTTTCACCTCCGTGATGGGGCCCTTTTCTTTTTGTCATCAGGGGCGCGAAGCGTCAGCCGGCAATCTGCCTGACAGGTTCAGGATCAGGGTCCAGTTTTCCGACTGGCCCATGTCCACCTCCGCGAACGGGGCCGCGATGTGGCCACGGGCCCAGCAGTCTTCGGGCCCGGCGATCCGAAAACGGCCCTCGTCGATACAGAAGTCGGCGCCGCCTTCCAGAACCGGCTGGTTGAAGACATCCGTCGCGTGGACATACACATAGCGATTTTGGATGCGTTCTCTTATGACGGCGACACAGCGGTTCGGCGCGATGGTCCACCACCCCTCGCTCACGAAACCGTTGCCAGGATCGTGCGCTATTGCAAGGTTCAGGACGTCGAAGCTGTCGTTGCAAACGGTGAAATCTGCCGCTGCCCCGCTTGGGAATGCCACGAGTACGCCCCATAGCGCCAAGGAGGGCCGGCTCCACCGGCCGAATGTCCGTGCGCGCGGCATCTTATGACCCTTGCCTTGCTACTCCTCACCGCGATCACGGCGCGTCAGCATCCTACCGTGACCCCATGTCGGCGCAAGTGGGCCAGCCGTAGCCGCCTATTTGCCGTAGTAGTCGCGAAACCAGGTCACGAAGTGTGCGATGCCGTCCCGGAAATCTGTTTGCGGGCGATAGCCGGTGAGGTCACGCAGAAGGTTCGCATCGGCCCATGTCGCGGGCACATCGCCCTTCTGGATGGGCATGTAGTTGCGTTGGGCGGGAATGCCCAATTCCGCTTCGATGGCATCGATGAAGTCCAGCAGGCGCACTTTGTCCGAGTTGCCGATATTGACGACGCGCCAGGGCGCCACGGGTGACAGGCTGTCACCGATCGGAACACTCGCGCGATCCTTCGGCCGCTCGGGCACTGCGTCAAGCAACAGCCGGATACCGCGCACCAGATCGTCGACATAGGTGAAGTCGCGATACATATCCCCGTGGTTGTAAATGTCGATAGGTCGCCCGTCGAGAATTGCGTCGGTGAATTTGAACAGCGCCAGGTCAGGGCGTCCCCAAGGACCGTAGACCGTGAAGAAGCGGAACATGGTCGTGGGCAGGTTCCACAGGTGGGCATAAGAATGCGCCATGCTCTCGTTTGCCTTCTTTGTCGCGGCGTAGATCGTCAGCTGCGTGTCGGCTTTCTCGGTCTCGGTGAAGGGCATCTCGACATTGGCCCCGTAGACCGAGCTGGTCGAGGCCATCAGCAAATGGGCGACCTCGTGGCGGCGTGCGGCCTCCATCACGTTGAAGGTGCCGACGATGTTGGCATCGATGTAGGCGCGGGGATTCTCGAGGCTGTAGCGCACGCCGGCCTGCGCGGCCAGGTGCACGATTTCCTGCGGATCGCAGGCATCAATTGCCGCATCAAGCGCGGCCTGGTCCTCCAGCATCGCTTCGATTGCGGTGAAACCCGTGTATTTCTTGAGCATCTCGTGGCGCGCGTGCTTGAGCCGGACGTCGTAATAGTCCGTCATCCCGTCATATCCGTGCACGGTGAACCCCTCGTCCAGCAACACCCGCGCAAGGTGAAACCCGATAAACCCGGCGGTGCCGGTTATGAAGACACGTCGTGACATGGTAGACGATTCCCTCGCAAGGCGATCAGTTGTAGTGATACTTGTAGCCGCCGTAATAACCGTACTTGTGGCCGTAGTGACCATAGCGGCTGGCCGAGGCGTCAAACTGGTTCAGAATTGCGCCAGACAGTTGCACACCGCTGTTGGCGAGGATTTTCTGCGACGACTGGATCTCGGCCTTCGTGGTTTCCAGGTGCTTGACCACCAGCAACGACATGCCGGTCATCTGGCCGATGATGCCGGGATCGGTAACCGCAAGAACCGGCGGGCAATCGACGATGATGATATCGTATTCCTTGGCCGCTTCATCCAACAGTTTGCGGAAGGTGTCCGCAGTCAGAAGGTCAGCGGGATTGGGCGGGTAGCTGCCCGACGCGATGAAATCAAGGCTGATCTCGGGATCGGACACCAGAACCTTGTCGATCTCGGCGCGGCCTGACAACAAATCCGACAGGCCGGCATGCTTGCGCGGCAGATCGAATTGCTTGCGCAATTTGCCCTTGCGCATGTCCGCGTCGATCAGGAGTACGCGGCTACCGGCCTGCGCCGAGACCAAAGCAAGGTTCAACGAGATGAACGATTTACCGATGCTTGGCGCCGGGGAGGTGACCATCAAGGATTTCTGTGGGGCAGTGGCAAGAGAGAACTGAAGGCCGGTTCGCAAGCCGCGCAGGGCTTCGACCACGATGTCATTGGGTCGGGTGCGCGCGAGTGGGTAGAGTTCCGTCTCGTCCTTTCCGGAACGCAAACCCTCAACACGGTTGATCGTGGCAAAAAGGGGCAGGCCCAAGTCCTCGATCGCGCGGCTGTCGTCGATACCGCGCCGCAGGAAATTCAGCGCGAAGATGCCGAGCACGCCAACGATCAGCCCCACGAAAAGCCCGGCGAACATCGGGTTGCGCCGTTCGGGGCCGATGTGCCGCGCGCGCTCTGCCCGTTCCAGGATGTTGATGTTGCTGACCGCGCTTGCCCGCGTGATGTTGAGCTGTTCCGCGCGGCTGGTCAACTGGCGTTCTATCTCGACGGACCTCTCGAGGTTCTGCTGAAGGGTCAGAAGCTCTTGTTCCAGCGGCGGAAGCTTGGTGGCCTGCTGGCGCATTTCCTCCAGACGCTCTTCCAGCCGCGCCTTCCGGTCCAGCAGGTCTCGATAGTCAGGGTGGTTTTCCGTCAAACGCTGCGCAAGCTGCTCTTCGCGGTACCGCAGTTCCTCGAGCTCGGCCTCGATGCCCACGATCCGGTCCAGCAATTGCTGCGATTGAGTGGTCAGATTGCTCGCTTGCGTCTGTTGGCGGAATTCGCTGAGAGCTTCGGCCGCTTCGGCTGTTTGAGCGCGGATCTCGGGAAGCTGCTCATCGATGAAAGCGATGCTCTGGTCGATCTCGGCGGCCCGGCGGTTGAGATTCTGACTCCGATAGGATTCGACCACGGCGTTGACGATCTCGATGGTCTGGTCTCCATCGGGACCCGTGTAGGTGAAATCCACGATGCCGCTGTTCGTCGGCGAGCGTTCGCTGATGCGCAAACCCCCACGCGCCCGCCCGACCGAGGCCAGTTCGTTGCTGCGCCAGAGCGTATATTCCCGACCGGGCGTGGCATCGAGTTCCGACAGGCGAAACCGGAACCCCGGCACAAGCTCGATCAGTTCACCAACCTTGCCGGTGACCGGTTCGCGGTCGCGAATGCTGACATCGAAGGTGTCTTCGCCTGTTACAACGATCCTGGCTCTGCGGTTGATCAGCGGGTCATCCACCTCCAGAAGGTCCAGTGTCACGCTGTCGCCATAGCGCGTATAGCTCGGCAGGATCCAATCCGGAATCTGCGGCCAGGCCCGCCGCTCGGCCATATGGCCAATCACCGGGAACCGGTTCGGCTCGATCCGCCAGTCGAGATTCAATTGATCGGCAACCGGAGCGAGGGTAAAGCGCGAACGAATGATATGGCTTTCCGTCGCCATGCGATTGCCCCCGGAGTTCCCGAAGCCGCGTCCCACAAGTATCTCTGGCAGTTCCAACCCCTGCGAGCGTCGCTCGATATGCACAAGCGCGCTGGCCCGATACTCGTCCGGGGGCAACTGACCCATCAGGGTGCCGACGAATAGCCCGATGAGGCCCGTTGCAACCACAATCCACTTGCGCGCGATGATCTGGGTGGCCAGGTCCGCAATCTGGATTTCGCTGCCTTCATCGTCATCGGGCATCGTCTGGCTTGCCGTCGGATTCATGAGCGCATCAGTTCCAGTTGTTTGGCCCAGGCGGCGCTGCACCGGGCGATGATCTCGACCGCGTGCTCATGCATTCCCATGGCCTGGCGGTAGGGGTCGGGCACTTCCTGTGCGCCGTCGAAATGCCCCAGCAGGAAAGTCTTGCCAAGGAACTGCGGCCAGCGGGCCGCGATTTCCTGCCGATGATGGGTCTCCATGACCAGGATGATGTCGGCCACACGCCCGATGTCGGCATTGAATTGCCGGGCACTGTGCGGGAGCAACGCGATGCCTTGATCCCTTGCGGCCGTCGCGCTGTCGGCGTCGATGTCGCGCCCAACCAGTGCTGCCAGACCGGCCGAGGCGATGTCGAGCTCGGGCAGGTGCATCCGCAGGGCCGCTTCGGCGACCGGAGAACGGCAGATATTTCCCGTGCAGACTGTCAGAATGCTGTTTGTCATGACTCAAGCTCCTGCCCGCATGAGGCATATACAGACGGCTTTCCGAAGATCTGGCGATGGGGCGCGGCAGGACAGTCTCGCATCGGTGAGGGTTCCTCGAAACGGGTCTCAATGGGGCCGCGACTGGCACGGTTAACACAGGATATGGCATCGCCCGCCGCGCAACAATCGCTATGGCATCCGACCGCCATTCACAAGCCCCGCCCGCGATCCGTAACATGGGCCTTGGGCCGGTGGCGGACCGCCGCCATGATATGCGCGCGATAGGCGGTGGGCTGGATCATGGGCCGCAATGCGCCGCGCAGCAGTCCGCCGGCGGCGGTCAGGGGCCCGGGCGCCATTCTCAACCCGTCCAGCAGGCGGCCGATCGCTGACGGAATGCTTTGGGATGGTGCCGTGGCTTCGGCCGTGCGTGACAGCAGGGTGCGCGCCCGGGGGCGCCAGAGTCCAGCGGTCTCAGGGGTGGGCCGCGGCGGGCACGACGGGTCCGATGTCTCGACCATCAGCGCCAGCATCAAGGCCAGCGGGCGGGCGCAACCGGCCAGGTCTGCTCGGGCCAAGGCCGTATCGCGCTGGGCGGCAGACAGCGCGTCCCATTGCCGGTGCGCGTCCAGGATCATTCCCCAGCGATTCCAGCCCGACTTGTTTCCATGCATTGCGGTGAACAGCAGCGCATCGACCGGGTCAAGCGTCTGCACGGTGTCCCCCGCGATCTCGACGGAATAGCGGCGGCCCCACAGCGTATCAAAAGGCAGGTCACAGAGTCCCGCTGCCGTGTCCATCCGCCAATGCAGGTCAAGTGGCACTGCCGTCGGCCCTGTGTAGACCAGTTCGCATTGGCACCAGCGATAGGAGGCGGTCGGTGCGGTCGTCCGTCCGTCGCGACGCGCGAACCCGTCCGCGGTCAGTGCCAGATGCGCGCGCCCCGCATCCCGCGGGGCAATCAGGAGGTCGATATCTGTCGCTGGCCGTCCTTGCCAGTGTCCTGTGGTCTGCACCGCAAGTGCCGGGCCCTTGATGACAAGGTGGCGCACTTCGGCGGCTTCCAGCGCGGCGGAAAGTCGGCGCAGGGCGGCAACGACCTGCATCATGGTCATGACGGCCCGTTTCCGGCGCTCCAGTATCAGCCGCGTTGCGGTGGTTTCGGGGGTCGAACCGGGTAGTTGATCGGCGACCGCGATGGCCAACCTGTGCAGGATCAATGCCCGGGCCGTGTCGTCGGTCAACGCCGAGGCATCGAAACGGCCGGCGGCCAGCGCACCCACCTGCCAGGGCAAGAGCGCCGGCGCGGTCATCGTGCGGGCCAGTGCAGAGCGGGCGCCTTGAATTGGCGCACGACTGTAAAGCGATCGAATGCCGCGCCGCCGGTCACCGGAATGCGCCCGCAGGTGATCCAGGCATGGGCCTCCATTTGCCCGCTGCGTCCATGTCGTAGCCCGAAGAAAAGCATGTAGGGCACACCGTAGAGACCCATAAGCCCGCGGGCGACAATCGCCTGCGGGTAGCAATCCGAGGTCCAGGGCGTGTAGCGCGCGGCCATTCGGACCACGCGGCTGATTTCCAGCGCGCGCGCCTCGGTGCGGTTACTTGCTAGCGGCACCCAGGGGTCGAGACCGGCGTCCCGGCCCAGGCGGGGAGCGATGCGGCGGAACGACGTCAGGCAGATTGCAGCCCGTGCCAGGCCCAAGCACAGCCAGACCGGCACAAACCATGCCTTGACGAACAGGGATTGGCCGAAGAACGCGAGCAGCTTGCGCCGCGCCAGCCCGGACTCAGACGAGGCGGACAAGGTCATTCTCGATCAGGCTCTCGAGGAATTGCTGCAGGTCGGCGCGGCAGGTTTCCGGATCGACATCGAATTCCGAGACGAGAACCTTGGTCAGTTCTGACGGACTGTGCGGGTCCGCCAACAGGTCCCAGACGCGGCCGCCGACACCGGACAAGCCGAAGTAGGCGCCTGTCTCCATGTCCATCATGACCGTCTCACCGTCCATGTCAGTGGCGATCAGACCAGGCGCGCGTATCAGCTTTGACGTATTTGAAAGGGTGGTCATCGAGCAATTCCATCGTTGGATGCCAGTATGCACACGAAAATCCCCGGAACAATGTGAACCGGGGGGTCATTGCCTCATGAAGCGTGGGCCGGGTGCGCCGGTCGGGCCAACAGCTGACCCGACGTGGCCGTCAGGAGGGAGCGTTGGACGTGTTCGCCGTGAGCGCGACAAAAGAGTCCGTTGTTGTACCTCCCGCGCCGCTCTGTGTCGCGCGGTGATCAAGATGCACGAGGCGCGGTGCGACATAGGGCTCTTGGCTGCGCTGCTCGCCGCTGTCAAAATTCACTTTATCGGCCATCAGTTCAAAATCCTCTTCAGCGTTTTGGCGTATGAAGCTGCATGCCGCCGCCAAGCTTACCATTCTTTTACATGACATCGTGACGGCGCACGTCCGCGCACGAAAATCACAGCTTGTGGTGAGAAATATAACTTTTGCGCGCCTCCGGCAACCCATCGAGTGCGGCGCGGCCCAAAAATGGCACTGGATTGCAAACCGGGCACAATCACGGTTTTCCGCGACCGGCTGCAGGCCTAGTGTGGCCTCCGACATTGTCAGGGGCGGTCAACGGGGCAATATGACAGAACTTGTCGCGGCATATATCCGATGGGACGGCGAGGCGCCGCCCGAACGGCTTGCCGATAGGCTCGCGCGCGCCCTGCCAACGGGCATGGCCAACGGGGCCACCGGCATGGTGCGTCGCACGTCGCACGCGGCCTTGGCGATGGCGCCAGCCCGGCGCGGCTGGACCCCTGTTCGCGCGCGCTCTGGCCTGCATGTGCTGTTTTGCGGGCACATCGACAACCGCGCCGAGCTGCGCAGCCAGTTGGGGATCGCGGCCGGGGACGACGCCCGGCTCTATGCCGCCGCGCGGGATGCCTGGGAGGAGCAGGCCGACCTGAGCGTCGTCGGGGCCTTCGCGGTGATCCTGCACCATCCCGACCGGGCCCAGCTCGAAGTGGTGCGCAGCCCGCTGACCGGGCCGCCGCTGCACATTTGGCACGACAGGGAGCGGGCCATCGTGGCGTCTGTGCCGGGACCGATCTTCTCGACCGGCGAAGTCCCGCGCGAACTGGACGAGCAGAAGATCGCCGATTCGCTCTACCTCAACTATGACGAATATGCCCGCAGCTGGTTTCGCGGTGTCAGTCGCCTCATGCCCGGGTGTCGCGCGATCATTGACCGCTCGGGGGTGCGGGTGACGCGCTACTACGACCCGGCGTCCTTGCCGGCTGTTCGGCTCTCCTCGGATGCCGACTATGTCGAGGCCGGACGGGCGCTCTTCTCGGAGGCCACCGCAGCGGCGCTGGACGGCGCGGCGCGGCCCGGGGTCAGCCTGTCGGGCGGGCTCGACAGCCAGGCCGTCGCGGCGGAGGTTCTGGCGCAACGTCCGGGTCAGCCACTCGACGGGTTCTGCGCCGTTCCCGAACCGACCTGGGACGGTATCGTGCCCGGGCCGCGCAGCTTCGGGGACGAGTGGCCCCATGTTGCCGCCCTGGCAGCCATGCACGCCGATCTGCGTGCCCATCGGGTGCACTGCGAGGGCAAGTCCTTTGACGATGATCTCGATGCGATGTTTCTCGTGGCCGGGGCCGCGCCGCGTAATGCCATGGCCCTCCACTGGCTGCATGGGGTTCATGGCGCTGCGCGCGCGCAGTCCTGTGATCGGCTTCTGACAGGCGTATGGGGAAATTTCACCTTCAGCTTCGATGGGGCTGGCGCACTTTCGGGGTGGCTGGCGCGGGGGCAATGGGGCCGCTTGGCGCGTGAAACCTGGCGCGGCGGGTCTCGCCGGTATGCACCGATTCGGTTCTGGCGCCAGGCCGTGGCGCCGCACCTGCCACGTCCGCTTTGGCGCCGCCTGGGTGGGGCGCCACCGGAGACGCTGGCAGACCCGCTATCCCACTGGTGCCCGATGACCCCGGCGTACATGCGACGGATGCGCGTTGTCGAACGGGCCGCTGACGTCGGGTTCGACCCGCTCTTTCGCCGCAAGGCCGACAGTCGGTCTGCACGCCTCGCGATGCTGGGCAACGCCACGCTGGAAGCCGCGGACATGCAACAGGCCACGGACATTCTGCAGGGTGTCCCCTCGCGTGATCCGACAGCCTATCGCCCGCTCCTGGAATTCTGCTTCGGCCTTCCCGATGACCAATTCCTGCGCGATGGGCAAAACCGCTGGCTGGCACGGCGGATGCTCGCGGGACGTATCCCGAACGAGGTCTTGCAAGAGCGGCGCCGCGGTTTGCAGAGCGCGGACTGGCACCTGCGACTGGGTCGCCAACGCGACGGCCTGATCGCCGAGCTGGACGGTTTGGCGCGTGACCCTGACATGGCCGAGCGATTTGACCTTCCCGCACTGCGCCAGGCGCTGGAAGACTGGCCGGCAACTACGCCGACGGACCGTCAGAAGGTTGCACGGCTACGGTCCGCCGTCCCGCGCGCCGTCGCAACCGCGCGCTTCAT
This sequence comes from Salibaculum sp., assembly GCF_035270045.1. Classification (NCBI taxonomy): domain Bacteria; kingdom Pseudomonadati; phylum Pseudomonadota; class Alphaproteobacteria; order Rhodobacterales; family Roseobacteraceae; genus Salibaculum; species Salibaculum sp. The sequence goes on along the minus strand of NZ_DATFIP010000049.1, from coordinate 56,488 downwards.
CCGCCACGTCACCGGGCGTAACGATCCGGTCGGCTGAGATGTTGGCTCCCGGCTTGCAGTTACCCACAAGTGTTGTGCGGCGAATTGATTCACCCATCAGACTTGGTCTTGTCCGAGCGAAACCGATCATGATTCGTCAGGTGGCACCGAAGGATTGAGGTGCGGACATGGGACAGAATTGGGTGGAGACGGAAACTGCCGGATGCAATCTGGGTGATGCCCGGCTGAACAGGCGGCTTGAGGCAATGCTCGAGGCTCTCGGAGAGCGTCCGGGGAAATCGTTGCCCACAGCATTTCAGGACTGGTCGAACACCAAGGCCGCCTACCGCTTCTTTTCCAACGGGAATGTCAGCGAGGACAAGATCCTCGAGGGCCATTTCGCCGCCTCTGCCCTACGCATCCGGGCAACCGGTGGTCCGATTCTGATCTTGCAGGACACGACGGAGTTTTCCTTCAAGCGCGCCGCGCCGGAAAAGGTCGGGTTCACAAAGGTTTCGACTGGACGAAAACTGAAGGAGGGCCGCCATCAGAAACATGCGGTCTGTGGGCTCCTGATGCATGCCAGCATGGCCATCACGCCGGACGGGCTGCCGCTCGGCCTGACGGCGGCGAAATTCTGGTCGCGCAGCAAGTTCAAGGGAACCGCCGCCCTTGAACGCAAGATCAATCCGACCCGGGTGCCGATCGAACAGAAGGAAAGCATGCGCTGGCTCGACAATCTGCGCCTGTCCACCGAACTGTCTGGGGCGCCGGAGCGCTGCGTGCATGTCGGTGATCGGGAAAGCGACATCTACGAACTCTATTGCCTGGCCGAGGAACTCGGGACCGGGTTCCTGGTGCGCAGCTGCGTCGATCGTCTGGCGGAGGATGGCGGCACGACCATTGCCAAGGTGATGGCAGAGGTGCAGTCCAGCGGCACCCACGAGGTCCGGTTCCGCGATGCGCAGGGCAAGGATCATTGCGCCGTGCTCTCGGTCCGGCACGCTACGATGACGGTCCGCCCGCCGATCGGAAAGCAGCGGAAATACAGGCATCAGGATCTCCAGATTATCTATGCCGAAGAGCTCGATCCGCCAGAAGACCGGGCGCCCGTCTTCTGGAAGCTGATCACGAACTTGCCGGTGGCAACCCACGCGGACGCCGTCCACAAGCTCGAATGGTATGCGCTGCGCTGGAAAATCGAGACATTCTTCCGGACCCTGAAGACCGGGTGCCGGATCGAGGAGCTGCGCTTGGCCACGGCTGATCGACTAGCAAACTGTATCGCGCTGTGCTGCGTCGTGGCATGGCGCGTGTCCTGGCTAACAATGCTGAGCCGTGAGGCACCGAAAGTATCACCTGCTGCCGTCTTCACCGACGCCGAGCGTCACCTGCTCGAACGCACCACGCCCGAAAGCAAACAAGAGGGTCCGCGCGACCTCGACTTCTATGTCAGGATCGTCGCGCGGCTCGGCGGCTATCTCGATCGAACCTCCGATGCGCCACCAGGCACCACCGTTATATGGCGCGGCCTCTCCCGCCTCGCCGACCTTGTCGAAGGCGCGCGCATCGCAGAAACACCGTCATCGGAGACATATGGGTAACTGCAAGGGCTCCCGGCCGATTACAGTCCGGGATGCATGACAAGCGATTCGTATCCTGCTAACCTCTCACCGCACCTTGACGGAGTGCTCATCTTGCCGCCTGCCGCCAGAATATCGGATATGCATGTCTGCCCGCTGGTTGACCCGGGGCCCAAGCCGCATGTCGGCGGGCCGGTGGTCGCCGGCGCGCCGACGGTTCTCGTCGCAGGCATGCCGCAGGCCAGAATGGGCGATCAGTGCACCTGTGCCGGACCGCCCGACGTGATCATGAAGGGCAGCCCGACTGTCTTCGTCGGCGGCAAGCCGGCCGCACGACTGGGTGACACGACCGCGCACGGCGGGTCGATCACGATGGGCGCACCCACTGTGCTCATCGGCGAGGTGGGGACGGCAGCGGTGCCGCCCTCCGGGCCCGCCCTGCTGTCGCCGATATGCCAGCAACTGGCAGACGCAATGGCCGACAATCAGGCCGCGCGTGACAACGCGCTTCTGGCCAGCGCGGCCTATGGCGACCCGGACGCCGAACTGCCGGAAAACACGCGCCGGGCGACGCAGGAGGACCTCATGGCCCTCGATCTGCATGATGGCGAACACGACCTCACCAGCTTGAATGACAGCAATTTCCGCTCGGAGGTTTTCGTGCAAACCGATCCGGCCTCTGGACGGGAAAATTATGTGGTCGCATTCAAGGGCACGGACATGCTGAGTGGTGAGGACTGGTCCACCAATGCCCGGCAGGGCCTGGGACGCGAGACAGCCTACTACAACCAGGCAATGGAGATCGGCACGACGGCAAACGATGCCGCGCCTGGTCGAGTGAGTTTCGTCGGCCATTCCCTGGGTGGTGGGCTGGCCTCGGCGGCCTCGGCTGCGACGGGTGCCCCTGGACATACCTTCAACGCGGCGGGGCTGCATCCCAGAACGGTGGAACGTTACGGTGCCGAGATCGCCGACGATCTGCCGGTGGAGGCCTATTTCGTGGACGGCGACATACTGAACGCGTCTCAGGACAACACACCGATTCCGCCTGCAGTCGGCAACCGCCGGCCGCTGCCGCCCGCGCGTGAGAGCGTCTGGACGGATTATGCCGGTGGGGCCGGGGGCGCTGTCCTGGGGGCTTTCAAGGGCGGTTTTGGGGCTGTTGCGGGCGGGGCGGCGGGCCATGCGGCGGCGCGTGGCGGCCGCCTTCACATGATGGACGCGGTTCACCGTGCACTCGATGCCCAGACGCAGGGTATCACCGAACAGCAGGACGCGAACGGATGCCCATGACCAGACCCAGGTTGATTTGGCAGCGTGCGCTGGTTGTTCTGGCTATCGTTATTGGATTCGGAGGCTGGGCCATGTCGGATGAGAAAGTGGATATCGAGGCGCTTGGACCTGACGGGTTGCCGGGCATCTTCTGGCTCATCAAGCAGGAAGATATGGCCGGCATGGCCGATTGGATCGAGGCCGGCGGCGATATCGAGGCGCGCGGCTACCACGGAGCGAGCCCGGCGTTGGCTGCTGCAGTGGTCGAGAACTGGCCCGCGGTGCATTGGTTGCTTGAGAACGGCGCGCGGGTCCAGGTTGCTGATGGCCGCGGTTACACGCTTGCCTTTCTGGCAGCGCGCTCAAGGGTCGACCCGGAAGGCCGTTATGGCAAGGCGCTGGCAGACGTGAGGTCAATTCTCGCTGGGCGCGGGCTGCTCGAAGAGATCTACCAGCCTGCAGCTGTGAAGCGGATGCGCGCGGATGGAACCTGGCCCCCGGCGGAATATCGCTGAGGTCTCTGCGTTCTGATCGTATGATGGTCTGTAAGCGCCGAGGGTACCATAACACATTGCAGGATATGGGAAATCGGGCCATGTGGAAATCCGGGTCGACTGCGCTTGCTAACGGTTCAACGACGCATGACGCAACTCCAAGGCAGCACCCTTTCGTGAAGAGCCCAACTGTGCTAAGTATACCTTAGGGGGCCTAGCAAAGGCAGGCACGAATCATGACCGCACAATTCAATATTCAAGACGCCAGATCGTCGCGCGGGTCGCAGCGGCGCAATATAGCTGCGGCCGTCTCCATGGCGGCTTTCGCAGTTGTTGGCACAGCAGGCATGGCTTGGTCGGCACTTTCCATGGCGCTCGACTCGCCGCTGGAATTGCGCAAGGCAAGTGATTCAATGGCGTCTCACGTTTCGGGTCCGAAAGGACAAGAGGCCATCGAGGGTTTTGCAGAGGGGACCCGTGTTCAGGCTGCCACGACAAAACCGGCCCTCCCGTCTGCGCCCATTGTGATCGAAGGGCCGATCCTGTCCACCCGCGGTGAAGCGGCCCTCGCCGCTGCGGCGCAGGATGGTCTTTTTTCGCCGTCCTCATCTTTGGCGGATGGGGAAACCGTGCCGGTGGGTGTGGCCAGCCCGGTAAGCGAGAGCACGCCACGCCCGGCGCCGCGCCCGGAGGCGCAGGTCCCCCCGGTCGTGCAAGCCTCAACCATCGTGGTGACGACCCAGCAGCCAGTCGAAACGGCGACTTCCGAAGAAGAGTCGCGACTTGAGCGGCTCTGGACGACGGGCGTCTTCCGTTAGAATTCAAGCGTTTCTGAAAAGTGCACTTGTGCCGCTTGGCACATAGATGGCGTTGTTTGCACTGCGCGGAGGTTGCGCCCGCTTGGTCGGCTTGGGTGATCGCTGTGTTCCGTATCAGCCGTCCTGAAGCGCGTTCAGTCTGTTGAAGGCTGCCGTGAATCCCATGAAGGAAACCGGGATTCCGAAGGCCTCGCCGTTGCGCGTCACCGCCTGGATTTGCCCCTCTACGCCGGCGCGCATGGCGGTGATGTCCTGGGGCTCGAGCACGGCTAGCACCACGCATCCATTGTTCAGACAGGTGTCAAAGCCGAAGGGCCCGAACACCGTCTCGCCAACAGCGATCTGTACGCCCTCGGCAAGCCGCAGTCCGAACGGTAGCACGAGGACACCGACCAGGTCGCCGTCGGTGTTGTAACGCAAGGAGAACAACAACACGTTGCGTCCCGTCTCGTCATGGCTGACTTGCTGCAGCATCTCGCAAACGCGGCCGGTCTCCGGACGCATCTCGCATTGCACGGTCCAATCGCGAAAGGTTTCGCGCAGCGCGTCGGGCGCGCTGTCCTGTGCCTGCGCTTGAACGCCCGGGAACAGGGCAAGAAGAACGGCAAAGCCGGTCGCGCGGAACTGGTGCAGAATCATGGAAACCTCTGGTGTCACGGTGGTGCCGAAGGAAAGCGTGCTGTCATGGTGGCCAAAACCGCGCGCCAAGGCAATGGGGGCGCCGGATGTCAGCTTGCCGCGCCATGGCGGAAGCTGTTGCAGTCGTGACGCGGCAGGAAGTGGCGTGCCGATTGATGGTCCAGATCTGTTATGTCGCGCGGCTCGACATTGAATGCAAATGCCACGTCATTGTCACCAAGCGCCGCCAGCGTTGCCGCGTCGAAGCTATGGAATCCGCCGTAGGGATGGGCGTAACTGCGCACCGGGGGCGAACAGACCGCATCGAGGCATTCCAGGCAGTCGGTTATTTCCCGTCCCTGCGCGGCGGGGTCGAGCTTGCTCATCACGGGGTGACGGACCGTATGCCCTCCGATCATCATTCCGCCCGCCTGCATCTGTCGCAAATGCTCGGGCCTCACGTAAAACGCGTCGCAATCGAAGGTCAGGCCGAACTCGGCCCTCAGGGCGTCGATCACGTCCCCTCGATGCGCCTCGTCGAGAAAATAGTTGAGCAGCCGCTTGGCCTCGGTCACGCCGGGAGCATTGTGCTGGGTGGTATAGGTGGCCTCGCGGAAGGCATCGCGCCGGGCGTGGGGGATCATGCTCTCGTCGACCATGGCGCGAGCGCGGTCGAAAAGGTCCGGGCCGGATACCGTGCCGCAAAGAAGGTGGACCTTGTGAACATCGAGCATACGGCCCTGCTCATAGGGTTGAGTCGAGACGTAGAACATTCCCCACAAACCCCTTGCGCGCAGCTCGGGAAAGACATGGGTGTAATGGCAGGACATCGCGTCATCGAAGGTAAGAATGATCTTGCCCGGCGTCCGGGGCATCTCGCCGAGGGTCACGAAGGCATCCCATTCAGCACGTGTGACGAAGCCGTATTCGCGCGCGAACATGTCCAACTGGCGCCGGAAATTTGCGATGTCGAGAAACCGGAAATGCGGCCGAGCCGCGTCGTAGTCGCGAACATAGTGATACATGATGGCCTTCATGCAAGGCTCTCCAGCGTTCGGTTGCGCACCAGCGGGGCGGGCTGTGCGCGGTCGCTACCCGACAGGTGGGATTCGATCATGCCGTCGCGGAAATTCCGATAGAGCCTGGCGCAGGCCTCAGCATCGAATTCTGCTTGCCTGTAAAGCCGGCCCTGCTCCGGGTCAGGTTGCGACGGATCGTCGAGCGAACCGAAATGTGCGGCGAGGTCGGCATAACAACCTGTCATATCGCGGATCAGGCGGTTGCCGATACTGTGCGGGCTGTCGCCCAGCGCGATCCCGGCACGGATCTGGTGCAGGATGTGGCCGGTGTCAATGCCGGCGTCGATATGCATGAAGGTCGCGCCGACCATGTGCGGCTTGCCCTCGATCAATGGCCAGACATTGGTGCCGCTACCCCGGTACCAGGGCGACAGGCCCAGGTGCACGTTCAGGAACCGGCCGACGAAGCGGTCCAGCAGCGGTCCCCGGACGATCGAGGCCCCGTAGCAGAGGATCAGGTCAGGGGCGGCATCCGTCACGAGCGCAACCACGTCGGGACTATTGATCGCGCCCTTGGGGATTTGGCGCGGATGCGACTCGTCTGGCAGATGCCCGGCCACCTCTGCGAAGAAATCCGTTTCGGCTTGGTCACGGGCCTCGGCATGCCATCGTTCAAGGGGACTGGCATCGGCCCTTGCCCGGGTGCGAGCGCCAAGGCTCTTCTCGATGCCCTCGCAGACTGAAAGCACCACGTCAAAGCGCGGGTCCAGTGACATGCGGATGCGAAAATAGCGATGACGCAACTCGTCACCGGTCAGGATAACGATGCGGGTCATGCCGCCGTTTTCCGCGTCGGGCGGCTGAAAGCCCTATTTTGGCGAAAAATTCCTTGGAAGGAAACGGATTGGCGTGTCATTGATTTCAACACAGTGAATTCTTTAACCTGTCTTGCAACCAATGGCATAAGTCGAAAGGCGATACCACCATGTCCTGGCACAGCAAGGTCGCCTGGAAGGAAGGTCTCTTCCTTCAGGCGCATCACTTGCAGCAGAGCGACCGCTACATGGAGCATTTGCTGGAGCAGCGGAGCCGCTACAGCGCGCCATACCCGTGGGGGTTCTCGCAACTTGAAATCGACTCCGACCTGTCCGAGCAGAACCTGTTCGGCCTGCGCCGCGCGACCGGCATATTCCCGGATGGCCTGGCATTCGATCTGCCGGGGACAAGCGTTCTGCCGCATCCGGTGGCGGTGCCCGACAGCGCCGAGGGGCAATTCGTGTGGCTGACCGTTCCGATGTCGGATGCCAATGGCCGCGAAGTGGGCACCGACGACGAGTCGAGCCGCGCCACCCGCTATGTTCTGGACCGCGAGCGCATCGCCGACAGTGCTGCCGCGATGCGCCTGGAGCATGACCTGGAAATCGCCCACCCGCGCCTGGCTCTGGAGGTGCGCAAGACGCCGAAACCCGGTTACAGTTGCCTCAAGATCGCCCGTATCGTGGAAGTGCGCGACAAGACGATCGTGCTCGATCCTGCCTTCGCTCCGCCGGTGATCACCGTCGATGCCCACGCCGTGGTCTCGGGATGGATAGACAGGGTTGTTGGCTGGGTGGAAACACGTCTGGCCGCCTTGGCCCGCTATGCGGCTGATCCCGGATCTGGTGGCGGCTTGCAGGCCTCGGACTATTCCATGTTGCTGCTTCTCAATCGCGAGATCGGCGGTCTGCGGCACATGCGCGCTTCGCGCTATGTCCACCCCGAACAGCTCTATGTCGCGCTGCTTCGGCTCGCGGGGGAACTGTGGACCTTTGATGCCACGCGTTTATGTCCCGAGTATCCTGCCTATGATCACGATGATCTGGAAGAGACCTTCTCGCCGGTGCTGCGCGACATACAGCGGCTGATCAGCCGCGACATGAGCCGTGCTATTCGTCTCGACCTGCAACAGCCCGTGCCGAATTCCTACATCGCGACGGTCGAGGACCGGAACCTGTTCCGAGATGCCGCCTTCGTCATCGAGGTGGCCGCCGACAAGCCCCTGACCCAGATCCAGCAACAGTTTCCGGTGTTGTGCAAGGTCGGTCCCAATACTCGCATGAGCCAGATCGTGGACAGCAACCTGCCGGGGCTGGAACTTGTTCACATGCCCACCCCGCCGCACCAGATTCGGGCAGTGACCAGCCACGTCTATTTCAGTATCGACAAACGGTCGGAGCTGTGGCGCGAATTCTCGACCGCTTCGGCCATCGGCCTCCATTTCGCCGGCGACTGGCCCGAGCTGGAACTTGAAATCTGGGCAATCATGGAGACCGCGTCATGAGCCAGTCCTCGCCTCCCGGGGGCGGCGGTGACAAGCCCGGAAGGCCGCCCCAGAAGACGGTCATCGCGCCGCTTCCCGGTGGTCGTGGCGGCCAGTCTTCTCAGGGGGCGCAAGGGGGGCAGGGCAACCGTGGCGGTCAGGGTGATCAAGGCGGCGTCTGGTCGCCGGCCGGGGGCGCCACGTCGGACCGGGGATCGGGAGGGGCTGCCGGGTCGAGCGGCGCGCGCCCTCTGCCCTGGAGCACCCCTCAGGGAGGCCAAGGCAGCCCGGCCCCATCCCAGTCCCCGCAGTGGCCGGCGTCAGGGGGCACTGGCCCCGCATCGCTGCCCCCCGCCTCTGCCGGTGGTCAGCACGCATGGATGGGCAGCACCGGTCAGGATCAGTTCTTCCCCGACATGTCGCGCCCCGACCCGACGCCGCAGGCCGCTCCGATCCAGAAGATACCGTTGGAAAGGGCGCTTCAGGGCACAACAACGGGGCATTCTGCGGGCAACAACCCGCTGACGGCCGCGGCCGCGGGTTTGCTCATGCTGCTGGGTCGCCTGCGCAGCCAGGTCGTCGATCTCGATGCCATGCCTCTGATGTCCCATGTGACCCGTGAGATTGACGAATTCGAGGACCGCGCCCGTACCGCAGGGGCCGATCCACAACAGGCCCAGGTTGCCAAGTACGTGTTGTGCGGGACCGCCGACGACATCGTGCAGAACCTACCCGGCACGGATCGCGACGTGTGGGTGCAGTACGCGATGGAAGCGCGCTTTTTCAATCGGCGCACCTCGGGTGTGGGCATCTTCCAGGAGATCGAGCGTGCGCTGGGCGACCCGGCGCGCTGCTACGACTTGCTGGAACTGATGCTGATCTGCCTGCAATTGGGGTTCCAGGGGCAATATCGCGGAGCGCCCGGCGGCGATGTCGACCTGCAGCACATGCGCCGCCGCGTATACGAGACCCTGCGCCGCGTGCGTGCCCGCGATGATGACGATATATCGCCCCATTGGGAGGGGATCGCCACGCCGACCCATCACCAGCGCGGGCGGGTTCCGCTGTGGATCATTGCCAGCCTGGTGCTGGCGGTGCTTTGCGGCGGCTACATCGGGATGCGGGTCTATCTTGCGGGTGATGCAGGCCAGGTTGCCGACCGGATGCGCGACTTGCACCCGGGCGGAACAATCGCACTGGCGCGCGCGTCCACATTGCCGAGCCAGCCGGTTGATCCCGAACCCTACAAGCCGCCCGAATTCGACCCGCCCGACCAGCTGGAACGCATTCGTGATGCCCTCTCCCGGGATATCGAGGCGGGAAACCTTACCGCGGACACCCGCGGCAATTTCATCGCGGTGACGGCCAACAACCTGGTCCTGTTCGACACCGGCAGCGCCGACATCCAGGAAGATTTCGTTCCAATTGCCGGGCGCATCGCCGAGATGCTGCAAGAGGAAACCGGCGACGTGCGGATCGTGGGCCATACCGACAACGTCCCCATGAGCGGGACCGGCCGCTATCGCAACAACCAGGAGCTTTCGGTGGCACGGGCCGAGTCCGTGGCCGAGGTTATCCGGCAGGCCCTTGAAAACCCCGATCGGATCGAGGTGGTCGGTGCCGGGCCGGACGATCCCATTGCCCGCAACGACAGCGCCGACGGCCGCGCCAAGAACCGCCGGGTCGAAATCCTGATCCGCCGAGAGGAGGGCGGGCAATGAGACGCCGAAATCCGGAGGCCCGCGCATGAAGCGTATCCTGCGTCCCCTTTTGATCATCCTGGGGCTGGTCGCCTTCGCTATGGCGGTGTGGTTCGGCGGGCCGCTGGTGGGCATTGCCGATGTCTACATCCTCGCGGGTGTCTGGAGCAGGCTTTTGCTCATCGTGCTGGTCTGGGGCACGGTCGGGCTGTTCTACCTGATCCGCTGGCTACGTCGGCGCCGCGCCGAGAAGGCGCTGGAAGAGGCGATCGTTCCCGAGGGCCCGACGGGCGACGGCGAGGTGCTCGGCGAGAAGCTGCAAGAGGCCCTGTCCGTCCTGCGCCGCTCTTCGGGGTCCTCGGCCTATCTCTATGAGCTGCCCTGGTATGTTATCATCGGCCCGCCCGGTGCGGGCAAAACGACGGCGCTGCTCAACTCGGGCATCCAGTTTCCCCTGGCCGATTCTGGCGGCGGAGCCATGCCGGGCAGCGGCGGCACCCGCTATTGTGACTGGTGGTTCGCCGAAGAGGCGGTCCTGATCGACACCGCCGGGCGCTACACCACCCACGACAGCGACGCCGAGGCCGACCGCGAAAGCTGGATGTCGTTTCTCGACATGCTCAAGAAGAACCGTCCGCGCCAGCCGGTGAACGGGGTCATCGTGGCCATCAGCCTCGAGGATATCCTGCAGGGCGATGCCGACAGCCTTGCCACTCATGCCGCCGCCATCCGTGACCGGCTGATGGAGCTTTACGAGGTCTTCCGCGTCGAGGTTCCGGTCTACGTCCTGTTCACCAAGGCCGACCTCGTGGCCGGATTCACCGAGTTTTTCGGCAGCTTCAGTGCCTCGCGACGTCAGAAGGTCTGGGGTGCCACCTTCCGCCCCGCCAGCCGCAAGGAACCCACGCTGCCGTACGCGGGCGCCGAATTCGACGCGTTGCTGTCACGGCTTTCGGCCGAGGTCACAGACCGAATGAACGAGGAACCCGACGGTGTTGCCCGCATCGCCATCTTCGGCTTTCCCGCGCAGGTCGCCATGCTCAGGGACCGTGTGCTTTCGCTGCTCGACGGTGTCTTCGGGTCGACCCGCTACAAGGTCAACGCGGTCCTGCGCGGGTTCTATTTCACCTCTGGAACGCAGGAAGGCACGCCGATCGACCAGGTGCTGGGCGCGATGGAGCGCAGCTTCGGTGACATGACGGCCGCAGGCGCCGGGGCCTCGGGGCGGGGCAAGAGTTTTTTCCTGCACGACCTTCTGCGCAAGGTGATCTTTGCCGAGGCCGGGTGGGTGTCGCAGGATTCCCGCGCGGTGCGGCGCGAAGGCTTTTTGCGCTATGGCACGATCGCTCTCCTGGTGATCGGGGCGCTGGTGCTCTCGGGGCTTTGGGGCAACAGCCTTTATCGCAACCATAACCTTGTCCGCGGCGCCGAAGCCGCGGTCGCACAATACAGCGACGAGGCCCGGCTGGAGTTGGAGCAGGCCGAGATCGCCGATGCGGACCTGACCCCGGTCCTGCCGCTACTGCGTAACCTCAGCACTCTGCCGACAGGCTATGCCGAACCCGAGGATGCCGGCACCTGGCAGGACGGTTTCGGGCTGAGCCAACGCGACGCACTGGGCGGTGCGGCACAGGCCGCCTATCGTGACGGACTTGAACGGCATCTGCGCCCGCGCCTGATACTGCATGTCGAGAACCGCATCGCCGATGATATCCGCACCAACGACCTGTTGTCGCTTTACGAGGCGCTCAAGGTCTACAAACTGCTCGGCCACGCGGCCCCCGCGCCCGACGACCCCTTCATCGTGGCCTGGTTCGTTGACGAATGGTCGCGCGATCCAGCCTATCGTGGTGCCGGGCCGATGCGCGAGTTGCGCCAGGAAATGGAGGCCCACCTCTGGGCCATGCTCGACCTTTCCGCCACCCAGAGCCAGGCGCGCGTCGACCTGAATGGCGCGCTCGTGGCCCGCGCCGAGCAGATCCTTTCCCTGATGAACCTGGAGGACCAGGCTTGGCTGCTGGTCATGGGCGGCGGTGGCCCGCAGGAGGCCGATCCGTTCAATATCGGCCTTCGCGCCGGGCCGGACGCCAAGCTTGTCTTCGAGACGCTGGACGGGCGCACGCTGGACGAGCTGACCGTGTCGGCCGCTTTCACTTATGCCGGCTTTCACGAGTATTTCCTGCCGCGGCTGGCGGATGTGGCGACCAAGCTGGAGACCGAGCAATGGGTTCTGGGCGCGCGCGCCGAAGCCGCCGATGTGTCGGGCGAGCTGCAACGGCTCGGTCCCGCGATGATGAACCGCTACGCGTTGGAATTCACCAAGGCCTGGAACGCGGCGCTGGACAACCTGCAGCTGCGGCCCATGGCGGCCGGGGCGCCGCAGTTCCTCGCACTCAATGCCGCCTCGGACCCGCGCCAGTCGCCGATCCTGCAACTGGTCGAGGCGATCAACCGCGAGACCCGCCTGACCGCCGGGTTCTCGGAGGAAGGTGGCTTTGGAGCCGGAATGGGTCAGCTTGAGGGCGAGGGTGCCGAGGTTGCCGGCATGGTCGGCGAAGAGGTCATGCGCCGGATGCGCGACCGGGCCTCGGGCATGAGCCGCATCGGCTTTGATGTGCTGTCCAACCGTCGCACCCAGAATCGCGCCTCCTCGGACGGTCAAGGTGACGGACAAGGAGCGGCGGCGCCGCTGCCTGGAGCCAATGTCGAGGCGCAGTTCCGCCGCTGGCACGACCTGACGGAGGACCTGCCCGAGGGTCGCCCGGTAGACGTCCTGCTGGCCGATCTTCAGAACATCTACCGGCTGCTGCTGACCTCGACCGCGGGCGCAGGTCAGGCCCCGGCCAACCTCGGCCAAGAACTGTCGACGCAGGCGGCCCTTCTGACGCGCCACATCTCGCGGTTGCCGCCGCAACTGGCGCGGATGATCCAGCAGGCGGCGGACGAATTCGCCGGGGATGCCGCCAACACGACGCTGGCCGCGCTCAACGAAAAGCTCAACAACGAGGTCACGCAGGTCTGCGAGGCGCTTATCCCGGACAGCTATCCCTTTGACGGGCGTGCCAATCGAGACTTGCCCGTGGCCGAATTCGCCCGGCTCTTTTCCCCGGGTGGCGTGATCGACGGCTTCTTCAAGCAAGAGCTCCTGCCTCATGCCAACATCGGCAGTGAGGACTGGGAATGGAAGTCCGACAGCCCGCTGGGCAGCCAGATGTCGCCCGCCACACTGGCCCAGTTCCAGCGTGCGGCGGCGATCCGGGACGCCTATTTTCCCGCCGGCAATTCCATACCGGGCTTTGACGTGACGATCCGGCAAACGGCGCTGCACCCCGACGCCGACGCTGCGCTACTCGAGATCAACGGCCAGGTGATTACGACCCAGCAATCCGGCAGCCTGGCGCAAAGCCTGTTCTGGCCCGCCGGTGGCGGCGGCGGGTCCGCCTCGGTGCAGTTGTCGCCGGAACTGCGCGGGCGCGAATCGGAGAAGCGCGTGGCGCCTGGACCCTGGGCGCTGATGCGGCTTATCAACAGTGGGCGTCCACGGCCCTCGGGGTCATCGGTCAACATCCGGCTGGACGTGGGCGGACGCTACGTGGCCTACAATATCAACGCCGCCGCGTCGAAAAATCCGTTCTTCCTGCGTGAACTCTGGGATTTCCGATGTCCGCGCGGTTTGTAGGGGGGAGCGCATGGTGAACACGACCGACGATCCACGAAAGGACGCGCCCGAGACGAAGGACGGGGCCGAGGTGGCGGCGGAAATCGGCGTCACCGATCAGACAGGCACCGGGGAGGACCACGGCGGCTCCCCTGAGGTGTCCGACGACGCGACGGAAGAAACCAGAGGCGATGCCCCCGCCAATGCAGAGCCCGACCCGATCGCTGCGCCGGTCGAGCCGGACACCGAAGACCCGGCAGCTCCATCCGGCGCCACGGTGACGGACGGCTCGGACACCGCAGCGTCGACGGCCTGGATGCCGGAGGCGCCCGACCCCGAACCCTTCGACCAGACACCCTTCGCTCCCGTGTCCGACAGTGTTGAACCCTGCGAGGCCGGGCTCTTCGGCAAGCTACCCGCCCGCGGCGATTTCATCGCACGCGCCTTGGATCGTGACCTGATGCGGGCGCTAGAGGACTGGCTGCTGCCCTTGGTCCAGGGCACCCGGGATGTTCTGGGCCAGGGCTGGGCCACGGCCTGGGGCCAGGCCCCGGCCTGGCGGTTCTGGATCGGTCCCGGTGTCCTTGCGGGCGAGTGGCAGCACGATTTCCGGGGCCATGCCCGAAAGGCGAGCGGGGCGATCACGGGCGTGCTTCTGCCCTCGGCGGACAAGCAAGGCCGGTTATTCCCGCTGGCGGTGATCCTGGCCGACAGCCACGCGCGACTGATGCCGCCGCCGGTGCTGGCACCGCCCGACCGCACCTTCTACGCGGCCTGTGACGCGCTGTTGCATGGTGCCCGCGATGGCCGCGACCTGGCCGCTGTCGAGTCTGATCTTGCCGCGCTGGCGGCCCCGCGCCGGACCCAGATGGCCGAAGCGATGGAGGACCTGCTGGTACAGCAATCCCTTTGGGCGCAGACGACGACGCATGATGCCGAAGGTAACAGCGGCGTCTGGGCCGATATCCGTGCCAGCGATCATCAATTGGCCGCCGCCAACCGCAGCTATTGGTGGGTCGAGGTTGCCGGGGCGCCCGATACCTCGGGGCCGACAAGCGTGCTCAGCCTTGCGGGGTTGCCCGACCCTGAAACTTTTGCCTTCATGTTGACGGACGCGGTGCCCCGCCCGCCGGAAAGTGAGAAACCATGAACAACACGCGATACCGTTTCGAGACCGGTGCCGTGACCCACAGCGGGTGCGTGCGAGACCACAACGAGGACCGCTTCCTTGCCGCATCGGAACAGGGCATCTGGCTCGTGGCCGACGGGATGGGCGGGCATTTTGGCGGCGACCTTGCTGCACAGATGATCGTCGACCGTGCCGAATCGGTCAGCCGCGCATCAAGCGCGCCGGACCTGAACGCGCGGTTCCGAGACCGGATCGTGCAGGCGAACCAGGACATTCGGGACCATTCCGCTCGCAATGATGGCGCCACGATCGGGGCCACGTTGGCCACGCTGCTGATCCATGAGTCGAATTTCGCCGGTATATGGTGCGGCGACAGCCGCCTCTATCGCCTGCGCGACGGTGCCCTGACCCAGCTGAGCCGCGATCACACCGAGGTGCAGGAGTTGCTCGACTCCGGCGCGATCACCGCCGAACAGGCCGAGACCTGGCCGCGCAAGAACGTGATTACCCGTGCCATCGGCGTCGAGGCCGAGGCGGACCTGGATCATGTCTCCGGTGATCTGCGCGACCGAGACACGTTCCTCCTGTGCTCCGACGGGCTGACAGGCCACATGGCCGATGACGAGATCGCAGCGATCATGCGGGGCCGGTCCTCGCAAGCGGCCTGTGACGCACTTTTGGAGGAAACGCTTCAGCGGGGGGCCAGTGACAACGTGACCCTGATCATCGTGCGCTGTGCTCACAAGACCATGGTAAGCGACGATGACATCGCCGGGCGTGAATTCGAGGGGCGCCGGGCATGACCTCGCAACCCCCCAACGGCACGACGCCCCCCGGGAACGGTGACAACGGCAGCGATGGCGGCAACGCGGCAGGGCACCAGTTGACGCATGGACCGATCCAATTGTCGGCGGGGACGGTCCTGATCGGCACATACGAGATCGTCGCGCATATAAACACCGGCGGCATGGGCGAGATCTATCGTGGCCGTAACATCCACAACGACGAACCCGTCGCGATCAAGATCGTGCTGCCCGCGCTGGCGCATGACCAGAAGATCCTGTCGTTGTTCCAGAAGGAATCCACCGTCCTGCGGCGCGTCGCCCATGACGCGATCGTTCGCTACGAGGTCTTCACGATCGACCCGGGAATCGGCCGGCCCTGCCTCGTGATGGAATACGTCGAGGGGGTGGCGCTGAGCGATCACACCGAGGGGCGCCCGCTGCCCGAGCAGGAGGTTCTGTCCCTGGTTGTCCGCCTTGCGGATGGCTTGCAGGTGGCACATCGCGCCGGGGTCGTGCACCGGGACCTGTCGCCGGACAATGTCATCCTGCGTGACGGCAACGTGGACACCTCCAAGATCATCGATTTCGGCATCGCCAAGGAAACCACCTCGGGCGGCGGCACACTGATCGGGGGCCAGTTCGCTGGCAAGCCGGGCTATGTCGCGCCCGAACAACTGGGTCTTTATGATGCTCACGTCACCGAGCAGGCCGACGTATACAGCCTTGGTCTGCTTGCCGCGGCCGCGGCATTGGGCCGACCGCTCGACATGGGTGACAGCCCGGCCGATGCGGTCCGCGCCCGCATGGACGTGCCCGACCTTTCAGCCCTGCCCGAGCGGCTCAGAGGTCTCCTGGGGTGGATGTTGCAGCCCGACCCGGGCCAGCGACCGGCGGGAATGCCCGGGGTGATCGCTGCGGTGGGGCAGATGAGTCATCCGCCGCAGATGCCCCCGCAGCGCTCGCAGGGGCCACAGCCGATGTCGGTACCACCGGCATCAACACCAGCAGGCACCAGCCCGCCCGCGTCCGTGCCGCCGGGCACGGCGGCGCCCGCGACGTCGGCCGCCCCGGTCTCGGAACTCCGGGTCAGCGAGGAAGGCGCGAGCCCGTTCGGCCCGCCGCCCGCGGCGACCGCGACTCCGGCCGAGGCCGCACCGGCCCCACCTGAACAGAAGCGCCGCGGTGGCGTGACGCGCGTTCTTGCGATCCTCGTCTTGCTGGGGTCGCTGGGGGTGGGCGGCGCCTGGTATGCGGGGGTCCTGCCCGTCGAGAGCCTGAGTCAGATCGCCGTGCCCGACACGCCTGATCCACCCCAGCCGGACCCGGCTGCCCAGCGCGACTGGCTGGAGGCCCGTTTCGACACCTACACCGGTGATTGCCGACACTTGCAGCCCGCGGCCTCGGTGCCGGCCGGGACCGAGGGCTTGCCGATCCAGGGGTTCGCCCTCCAGAACGCTGCATTCGATGGGCTGCGGGCTGATTTCGCCGCGGCACTTGGCACCGACCCTGCGCTTGCTGTTACCTCGGTGCCCGAGGCTCAGTGCGCGACGCTGGATTTCGTCGCCGGCGCCGCGCAGCCCTTCGCGGCCGGAACCGCCCCGTCGGTCCTGCCGGCACAGGACAGCCTGCCGGTGGATGCCGCGCTGGAGGGCAGGCTGTCGGGGATTGACGAGGGCGCCGTAGCACTGCTTCTGATCGGGCCGACTGGCCGCTTGCAGAACGTCACCGGCGAGATGGGCGCTGACGGCGTATTCTCGCTGCCACCACGACGGTTGCGGGTGCCGCAAGCCGCCGACCTTGGGGCCGATGCGCCGTTCCTGCTGTTGGCACTGCGCAGCGCGATGCCGCTGGATACGGTTTCGCTGATCCCTGAAAATGCCGTGCTGCCCGCTGACCAGGTAGGCGAATTCTGGCGTTTTCTTGGGCAGGACATCGCGCGGCAGGGCGAAGAGAGCGAGGGATCAGAGGTTCGCGCCACGCTATCCGCGGTGCGGCTCGGCCGTTGATCGAGCTTACCCCGCGGTCAGCATTTCGTCGACCAGGGCGCGGAAATCGTCAAGGCCTTCTGGTTCGCGGATAACCGCGACACGGCCCGAGGCACCGCGCATCTTGTTTTCGGCCCATTGCACGACGTAACCTGCGTCATGCCCGCGCAGGAAGGGGTTCGCGTTGATCACACCAGCGCCGAAAAGGGTCTTGAGGTCGGTATCAGGATCAGCCGCAAGCGCGGTATGCGCCCCATCCATGCCAAGGAAATGGGCCAGGTAGAGTCGCCCCGCGGTGATCGTGTGCCCCCGCGCGCGCAGGAAGGCGGCCCCCTCTGCGGCGAGGTGCTCGACCATCTCGCGGGACAGTGCCGGATCGATGCGCATCGCCAGCAGCTCGGCCCGGGTGTGCTGGGCGGTGAGGTCCGGGCGATAGACCCGCATCATACGCAACCAGGTGCTGTCGATGAACTGTCCCAGGCCCGTTGCGCTGGACAGCGGGTTCTTGGCGTCGGCCTGGCCAGCGGATTCCACCTGAATGATGCGGTCGACCAGGGTCGCGATTGCAGTATTGCCACTCAGCGCCCGCTCGGCGTCCGCGGCGCTACTGCGTCGCGCGGGCCGGGTGCCGTCGCCCGGGCCGTAGCAGGTTGGCGCGGCCTCGGGATCGGGCCGGTAGACATAGCAGCGCACACCGGCATTGGTGCTGTCGATCCCCACGAAGAGCACCCGGTCGAGCGCGCTCGCATCCTGGTCGCTGGTATTATCAAGAGGGGTCTGTGCCCCCAGGACCAGCGTCAAGCGGTCATCGGGGCCGGCCTTGGCATCCAGGTCATGGGCTTCGGACAACAGCATGATCAATTGGCCCACCAGGCGCGGCGGCAAGTTCTGGCGCAAGGCCGCACCATAGAGCGCGTCCATCAGTCGAGGATCGGGCTGGCGGGCGCTGCTGGCGGTAGTGGCCTGATCCCGGTCGTCCAGCAGTGCTGTCAGGTCGCGGTCAATCCAGGGGTCTGCGCCGGTGCTGATGGTGCTGTCCGCGCCGCTGCCGTCGTGGGCGGGCGCGCGCGTGCGGGCCAGCGCCCCGATATAGCGGTTCGGCGCGTAGAAGGCGGCCTGCACGAACCTGGGTTCCTCCGTTACGCCAGAGGCCGGTGTCAGCCAGCGGAGCGCCAGGATCTGATTCACGTCTAGCCTGGATAGTTTCAGCTGCGCCTGGGCGGCGTCGGCCACTGTGCGGGCTTCGGCGGCGGGCAGACCTTCGCGTTGAAGGACCTCCGCGGTGGGGGTGCTGCGGTCGATGCGCAAAACCGTTTCGCGGAACAGGGGCTTGCGGTTCTCCGGGGCGCGCAGACGCATGGCCTGGAAGCCGTCCCGCTTGGCCGCGCCCTGCGCCTGGCGCGCGGGGTCGGCATAATAGGCCACAAGTGCGTGGGCCTCGGCAACGTTGCGTGGCCGCGCCCTTGGCACGCCGCTTCCGGTCTCCATTTCGGCGGGGGTGTTCACCATACTCCGTCCGTCCGTGTTCCGGCGCTGGGCCTGGAAGATGGCGAAGTCTTCCTGGCTCGTGGGCAGGGCAACATTCAGACGTTCGCCTGCCGGGATCATGCTGTCGCGGATCACGAGGATGTCGCCCCTGCCACCGCGTGTATCGGGCAGGCCCGCCGGGCGCGGCACGCGATGAGGCAGGGCCGATTGCCCCGCCTTGCCTGAAGTGATCCGCAGCGGTTCCCCCGGCAGGTCGATGAACCGGGGCCGCTCCTGCTCCCACTCGGCGGGATCCGAGGGGGCGGTCTCGTCGCCTCGTGGGCCGGTTGCCGGGTTCGTCGGAGGCGCTTCCGTTGCGTCTGCGACGGTGCGAGGCTGGGACGGTTCGGTTTTCGTCCACCACCAGCCTGCGGCACCACCTCCGGAAAGCAGAACCAGGGTCAGGCAGAGCGTAACAAGCCGGCGCAGGCGCTTGCGTCGTTGACGCAGGCGGGCCATCTCGCGGGCCTGTCCGAAACGTGGATCGACGCGGCCATCTGCGGTCCCTGACATGTCACCGGAACCCCGAGCCTAGCGCCCGTTGCAGTCGGTCGCTGTCGGTGGATGTGCCGGAAGGTTGTGTCGGTGCCGGTGACGGGGCTGGCACCGAGGGTGCCGGTTGCCGGCTGGGTGATGCCGTTGGCGCCGGTGCGGGCGGCGGCGCGCAGACCTGGCCGCTCGCTTCCTTGACGCTGCGCCAGACCTCGGCCGTGGGCTCGCGCGCATTGAGGCTTTCACCGCTCTCACGCAGGTAGGCGGCCAACGCACGGCGCGAGCCGCCACCCCAGATGCCGTCGATCCCCGCGGTATAGCATCCCACGCGCTTGAGCTCCTCCTGGACAGCTACTGCAAGGTCGTCGGGGACCAGCCAGCTTTCGGTGATATCTTCGCCGAGCAGGTGCTCCAGGTCCGCCAGTGACCTTGGCGCCGGGCCGGGCGGGGCCGCGACACCCGACAGCCGCGAGATCGGCGCGTCGCCCGCGAGGCCGGATGGTCCTGCCGTATCTCCTGTATCACCCGAAAGCGCGATGGTGCCGGGATCATCCCCTGTCATGGGTGCCGGGGCCGACCCCGAGTCAGGGTCGTCTTGGACTTGCGGCGTTTCTTCTTCGAGGGGCTCGAAAACAAAGACGGGGCCGTCCTCGGCGGGTGCGTCCTGCTCCTGCGGTAGATCGACCGGGTTCTCTGTGGCATCAGCAGCATCTGGTGCGGTCCCGGCGTCCTGTTCCCGCAGTGGGTCGGTTGCATTCTCCCTGGCAACCGGCGGTTCCGGGTCCGGCGCGCCGTCCTGTCGCATCGCGATCTCTTCCCGCGTGATGTCAGCCCCCTGGCCGCGCCAGATTTCCAGCAGGAAATCCTGCTGTTCCTTCGGCATGCCCGCGAGCCGCTCGAAATCCCCTTCGTCTGGTCGGAAGGGGTTCAGGAAAACCGGTTGCGAAAGGGTCGAGATGCTCCAGGGTTCTTGGGCTGCGTCGGTGCGCGCTACTATGATCTCGCGCAGGTCGCCCACCACCCGGTCGATGGGTTGACCGGGGGCACCCAACCCGCTCACGAGCATTTGGGTGAAGCGGCTGTTTCGCCCGCCTGCGCGTTCTGGTGCCGTGCGTCCTGGTTGTGCGGCACTGGCGATATAGGTTTCGCGACCCGGCACGACGCGGCCAAACCCTGGGGTGATCCCGGGATCGGTGTCCTGAGGCATAGGGCGACTGGCATCCAGAAGCGCGATTGTCGGGCGGGTGCCCCTGCCAATCCGGTCAAGAACCCGCGCCAGCGGCACGGCCGCGCTGCGGGCGCCTGCGAGGTCCGTGAGCGGGATGTCGATGGGCAGCAGCTGGGTTTCACCCGCGATCTCTGCGCTGTGCCCCGAGAAGTAGAAGAGAACCGTCTCGACCTTCTCGGAAGAGTCCACGCGGGTCGCAAAACTGTCCAGCGCTGCCGAAAAGGTCGCTGCATCGCTGTTGAGCAGCAGTGTGACAGTGAAACCCAGCCCTTCGAGCGTTTCGGCCATGTCACGGGCGTCACGGGCGGCGCGGGGGACCTCGGTATCATAGGCGGCGTTGCCGACCACAAAGGCCAGCCGTGACGGCGCGTCCTGTGCATGCAGGGGCGAGGCAGTGGCCAGCGCGAAAATGACCACTGCGCATGACATTGCGACCCACCGGATGGCATGGCGGCGTGTCCCGGGGAAATGGCCAGTCTGCAGTCCGATCATGATCGGCGCCCTTTTCGATGGGTTGGGCTTGAAAGTAGCGCAGTTGACCCTGCGTGACGAGTCCTGCTGCACGCCAATCGTCCCGGACAGTGGTGGGGTTTGCCAGCCTTGCGGCGGGCTGCTAATTTCCGACCACTACCGCGGTTCGGTGTCGCGTTCGGGACGGTGCGCGGGGTGTTTCGTGGGTCTTGGGGTGGGATTGCGCCATCAGGCGGCCCGGGCAGCGGCAGGAGTCAGGCCATGAACATTGATGAATACCTTGCGCCGATCTCCGGGGAGGAGAGCTGCGGTCCCGACCTGTTCGAGAGTTACGACCCCGCCTTCGAGACCTACATGAACGACGCCGAGGCGCGTCTGCCGGAACGCTTTTTCGATACCGCAGGCATGCCGTCAGTCGAGGCCTCGAGCATCGATCCCTCGGCTGAATGGGCCCCGGTTGCGGCCTTGCTGGAACGCACGCGCGACCTGCGCCTTCTGGCCTACCACGCCCAGTTCTGCGCACTGGCGCAGGACCTTCCGGCCTTGGCCGATTGCCTGGACCTCATGGCCGGTTTTCTGGAGACCTTTCCCGAGGCCGTTCACCCACAGGTCGGCGACGACGTGATTGACCGTACCAATGCACTGGAATTGCTGGCGACACCTGCCACGATCCTGATGCCGTTGGAATTCGCCTCGCTGGTGCGCGACCGTCGCCAGCGCGATATCAGCTTTCGCCGGATTGCGGTTTCGCGCGGTGACCGAACCGCGCAGGGCAATGAGGCCGCAGAGGATGCCGAGGCTCTTCTGGGCGCCCTGCGATCGGCCGAGAACGCTGATGCTGTTGGGGAGGCTCACGCGCTCCTGAGCCGGATGAAGCAAGCCGTGTCGCGGATCGAGGCAATCTGTCTGACCCATGAGACGATGCCTTTCCGCCCCAACGTCGAAAGCCTGCACAACCGGCTGGACGACCTGATCGGCCTGCTGGTCGAGGCACGCCCCGATCTGGGCGAGGATGCCGAGGCCGCGGGTGAGGACGACGGAGCGAATGACGCAGCAGACGTCGGTGGCGATGAGAGCGACAGCGCGGAGACCCTGGCGGCCGCGCCCGCCACCGGTCGGATCGAGACCTCGGCGCAGGCGCGTGCCGCGCTGGATGCGCTCGAAACCTATTTCCGCACGCACGAGCCCTCGTCACCCAGTTTCGTGCTGGTGCGCCAGGCGCGCCAACTGGTGGGGCGGCCGCTGGTCGAGGCGCTCGAGCTTCTGGTCCCCGAGATGTCAGGCCGTGCGCGGATCGACTTCGGACAGGATACCGGTTTTCTGCTGACCATGGAGCGGATGCGGGCCCTTTCCGATGTCTCCACCCCCGAGGACCCTGAACCAGACGGCGAGATGCCCGATTATGCCGTGTCCAGCCGCAAGGAAGCCGGCAGCCTTATGAGCGCATTGGAAAGCTTCTATACCGCCAAGGAGCCCTCCAGCCCGATCCCGATCCTTCTGACGCGGGCGCGCGGATACCTCAACCAGAGCTTTACCGCGATCCTGGCCGAGTTCCTGCCGCTTGACAATTGATGCGATGACGCCGGTTTCTTGTGAACCCTGCTTCACACTATGTTATGGCCATCGCGCAGCACCGGCAGCCCTGCAGGAGGGAACATGGATTTACGGACATTGATGTCCTCGGGCCGGCTCGTCCGCAAGGCTACACCGGGCAAGGTGCGGTTCTGCCTGGACCCGGACACGGCTTCGATCATCCATGCTATCCCGTCATTGCCATTGGGCGCGGGGGGCCGCGCGGCACTGGCGCAAGGCTACGCCGACCTTGTGGCCAGGTGGCGTCCGGACATCCTGTGCGAGATCGGGTCGACCGACGAGACCGTTGTTGCGGCGGATGCCTTGCCTGCTGGCCTGACAGTCCAACGCCACGAGACCGTCGATCAGGCCGCGTCGGTGCTTCCGGGTCGGACCGACGCCGTGGCCTGCCTGCGGCTTTGCGGCACCGCGGACCCGGCCGAAGCGCTGCGGCGCAATCCTGCCCTGCTTGCGCGGTCCAGGGCGCTGCTGCTCGACATGGGTGATGCGGCGCGCGACGGTACGATCCCGGAGTCGATGTCGGCCCTGAGAGCGACCGGCCTGACCCCAGTGGTGCGGGATCGATACGACGGTGACTCCGCTTTCAACGTTTTGTTCATACGGGATACCTGGTCCGGCGATATGGGTCCGGCCGAGCTGGACCGACTTTTCGCCAAGGCGGGTGCGCGCCGGACCGCGCGACCAGGAACATCCACCGGACCGCGATATCCGGATGCGGGGCTGCCGGTCGTGGTGCCAGTTTTCGAGAACCCCACCTTTGCGCGGATGATGGTCGCTCAGTTGCTGGACCATGGGTTCAGTGACATCATAGTGGCCGAT
The DNA here is from genome assembly GCF_035270045.1 of Salibaculum sp. Lineage (NCBI taxonomy): Bacteria > Pseudomonadati > Pseudomonadota > Alphaproteobacteria > Rhodobacterales > Roseobacteraceae > Salibaculum > Salibaculum sp. The sequence goes on along the minus strand of NZ_DATFIP010000049.1, from coordinate 33,019 downwards.
AACGCCTCGCGCTCGCCCGATATGCTGGCCTGCCTCGAGGACCTCGCCCCCAGGGCCCATGTCGAAAGGCTGGAGCAGAACATGGGCCCGCGCAAGACGTTGAAGTCGGCCCGGATCAGGGCGCTTTTGCCGCGTTATTTCGCCGTGACCGATCCCGATATCGGCTTCAACCCGGCATTGCCCGCCGAATTTGTCGCTGTTCTGAAGGCTGCTCTTTCGACTTTCGATGTCGGCAAGGCTGGTTTCGCGCTGGACATCTCTGATCGAGAAGCACTGGTCGATACCAGGTTCCAGATGAAAGCAAAGACCTATCATATCTGGGAACACGAGCGGAATTTCTGGTCCGACTTTGCCGGCGAGACCGGCGGGGGCGACCCGGTATTCCGTGCTGGTCTCGATACGACCTTCGCGGTCTACGACAGAAAACGGTTCGGCAAGCGCCATTTCCTGGAGGCCGTGCGCCTTGGCGGGCGCTTCACCGCGCAGCACTTGCCGTGGCTGAGGGCTATCCAGCTCGATCCGGAGGAGTTGGAACGGTATCAGCAGGTTCAGAAGTACTCCCACTACCAGGCGCAGGCGGGGGCTTGAGTCCGGCCTTAATCGGTCAAGCCGAGGACCAGCCGCCCAATCTGTTCCCGCAGGGCCGAGCGTAGCTGCCCCATGTTTCCATGGGGGTTCCAGCCCATGGCGTCGCGCCATGTGCTGGTGCGGAAATCCACCGGGTAGGGCGTCGGTTCCGGCCAGCCCGCGGCCGTGAAGGCCGCCATGGCGCGCGGCATGTGAAATCCCGACGTGACCAGCACCCAGCGGGCCTGCGGCTTTGGCGCGACGCGGTTCAGTGACAGGCGGGCGTTCTCGGCGGTGTTGCGGGCGCGGCTTTCGACGATCAGGCGATCTTCGGCGATGCCCAGGCCGATCAGGATCTCGGCGCTGATCTCGGCCTCGCTCCGTTCACCGGGGGCTGCGCGCCCGCCGGTCACCAGCAACGGTGCTCGCGGAAATCGGCGTGCCAGAAGCGCGGCCGCGATCACGCGGTCCGCGGCCTCGTTCAACTCGGGGCGGCCGCGCTGGGCGCTGACGGCCAGGCGCTCGGCCCCGCCGAGAAGGATGATGCCGTCCACCTGCGCCAGCGGCGGCTCAACCGGGTATTGCGCCTCGCGTGCGGCGATGACAGGCCATCCCAGCGGTAGGGTCGAGATGACCAGCAAGCCGACCAGAAGCGCCATGGTCACGCGCCGGGCGGCAACCGGGCGGCCTCGCCAGAGCAGCGCCAGGATCAGGACAAGCCCGAGGATGATCCAGATCATTGGCGAGACGGCGAGCCCGGCCAGCTTGCGCAGCACGAACAGGATGTCATCGGTCATCGCCTTCCCCCGGTCGGGTGCCTTGCGCCCATCATGCGCGATGGGATTTGCGGGTCAGCCTCAGTCACGGCTGTAAACGTCCTCGTGGCGAATGATGTCATCCTCGCCCAGGTAGGCGCCGGTCTGCACCTCGATCAGGGTCAGGCCCATCTTTCCGGGATTGGCGAGCCGATGCACCGACCCCTGTGGCACGTAGACGGACTGGTTCTCGTGGACCACCTGAACCGTCTCGCCCACGGTCACCTCGGCACTGCCCTCGACGATGATCCAGTGTTCGGCGCGATGCACGTGGCTTTGCAGCGACAGCCGCCCGCCGGGGTGCACGAAGATGCGTTTGACCTGAAAGCGCTCGCCGAGGGCGAGGCTCTCGAACCAGCCCCAGGGCCGGTGGTCGCGCCGAAATGTATCCGCTTGCGGCGCCCGGCGCTCGCGCAGGGCCTCGACCACCTTCTTGACGTCCTGTGTGCGGTCGCGATCGGCAACAAGAACCGCATCGGCCATCGAGACGGCCACGATATTGTCCAATCCCAGGCCCACGAGCGCCTGGCCCTCACCCTCGCTCCAGAGCAGGCTGTCGCGGCAGTCGATCGCCGTCACGTTCCCCGAGGCGACAAGACCGTTCTCGTCGGCCCGGGTGATCCGCACCGCCTCCCAATCGCCCAGGTCGGTCCAGGCCGCCGGGAAAGGCACGACCATGAGACTCTCGGATTTTTCCATGATTGCGTAGTCGATGCTGACCTTGCGGGTTTCGCCCCATGCCTGCGCACCCGGCCTCAGGAACCCCAGGTCAGGCCGGGCGGCATCAAGCGCTGCCTGCACAGGCGCCACCAGGTCCGGCGCATGCTTTGCAAAGGCATCCAGCACCGTGCCGACCCGCATCAGGAATATCCCCGCGTTCCAGAGATACCGACCGGTTCCCAGCATTTCCTCGGCCCGGGCCTGGTCGGGTTTCTCGACAAAACGGAGCAGGGGCCGGGCCTTGGTACCGGTAACCGGCTCGGCCAGTTCCAGGTAGCCATATCCCGTTTCGGGCCGGTCTGGGGCGATGCCGAAGGTCACGATCCGGCCCTCTTGTGCCGATGCCGCGCCCGCTTCGACGGCAGTGCGGAACGCCGCCGCGTCCGGGATGGCGTGATCCGAGGGTGCGACTAGCAAGAGCCTGTCGGGGTCCTCGGCCATGGCCAGAGCCGCCAGAAGGATCGCAGCAGCGGTATCGCGCCCCTCGGGTTCCACGAAGACTTGGTCGGGCAGAACGCCGACCTCGCCCAGCTGCTCGGTGACGATGAAGCGGAAATCCTCGGAGGTTACGACGACCGGGCGCCCCATGTCGGCGCCCGAGAACCGCAGAACGGTGTCCTGAAACAGGGACCTGTCGCCGTCGAAGGCCGCGAACTGCTTGGGGTAGCTTTTGCGGGACAGCGGCCAAAGCCGGGTGCCCGAACCGCCTGCCAGGATAACGGGAGTGATCATGGCGTTACCTCCGGGAATGCGCGCATCGCGCGGTTGGGGCCTGCCCGTGCGGACAAGGGACCTGACATGGGCGTCTTAGATGATGACCGCGCGGCAGGCATTCGTCGCCGACCCCCGCGCCGGTCGGATCGAGGCAGTGTGCCAGGGGTCATTGGTGCCCCCCAAGCTGCTGCACCACCTCGCGGTAGGTGGCGATCACGAGGTCCTGGTCGAATTGGCGCTCGATCCGGGCGCGGCCGGCCAGGCCCATGGCCGCCCGTGAATCGGAGGGCAGGGCGATGAAGCGGGCACAGGCCTCGGCCAGGCTGGCGCCATCGCGCGCCCTGCACAAAAGCCCGGTTTGACCTTCCACCAGCGCCTCGCGGCAACCGGGAACATCGGTGGCGATCACCGGGCGGGCCATGGCGGCGGCCTCAAGCAGGGTTCGCGGCATGCCCTCTCGGTAGGACGGGAGGACGACACAATCGGCCCGCGCGATATGGGGGCGCACGTCCGGGGCGGTGCCCGAATAGTCGATCACGCCCTCGTCCTGCCAGGCGTGGACCGTCTCGGGCGGGATCGCGCTCCGGTTCTCGGCCCCGAGTGGCCCCAGCAACCGGAAAACCGCCCTCGGATGGCGCGCACGGATGGTTCGCGCGGCGGTGACGAATTCTTCGACTCCCTTGTCACGCAGCACCCGCGCGATCATAAGGAAAACTGGCTCATCGGCGGCATGGCTAGGCATCGGTTCGGGCGCAAAGGCCGAGGTGTCGATGCCGGAACCGGGCAGAACACGGGCCTGGCCAGCGGTCACCAGGCCGAGACGTAGGAACAGGTCGCAGTCGTCCTGGTTCTGGAAGAACACGACCGGGGCCCGGGCGAAGGCATGACGATAGAGCGCCTCGACCAACCGCTGCAATCGCCGCCCCGACAGGAAGGCGGTGCCAAGCCCCGTCACGTTTGGAACGACGGGAATGCCGCGGGCGCGCGCAGCAAGGGCGCCGAAGATGTTGTTCTTGATGGTATAGCCCAGCACCGCGTCGGGCCTGTCCTGACCCATGCGCCGCCACAGCCGCCAAAGCAGGGCAAGATTGCGCAGCGGCGACACGCCCTTGTTGTCCATCGGCAGGTCTACGACCCGGCAGCCCATCTCTTCCAGCGTGTCGGCCGACTCGTCGCGCGGGGCAAGCACTGTCAGCCGGTGCCCGTCGTCCAGCAGGGCGGCGACCAGACCGCGCCGGAAATTCACCAGGTTCCAGGCGGCGTTCACGGTCATCAGCAGATGCATGGGTGCGGGCCGTGTCATCCCAGCCAGACCCGATAGGGCAACCAGGCCCGCGAGAAGTTGCCGAAGAACAGCCAGACGAAGAGGATAAGCGCGCTGTAGGCCAGGACCATCAGGACGATGGACTGGTTCATGCGGTTGTATCGGCCCATAAGGTCGGGCAGGTGAGAAAACGCAAAGAGCTGCAGCGGGATCATGTAAAGCGCTATGCGGTCCAGGGCCGTGCTTGCCCCGGTCGTGAAATAACCGACGAAAAGCCCCACCGAAATCAGCGCGAACAATCGCCAGACCTTGTATTCCGCAGGTGCGATGCGGAGTCGCTTGCGATAGTAGAGGAACAGCAAGGCCGGAACCACGTTCATCGTCAGCCGGATCAGCGCCCCGGTCGAGACCAGGTTGGCCCCGATATAGTTCTCGACCAGCCGCGCCGTCGAGTCGGCCAGCACCACCTGGTAGCCTATTGAACCGATTATCCCGACCAGCAGTATGATGAGCCAGCGATTGCGCGTGGCCGTAAGGGCCACTGTTGGCAGCAGGATGATGGCGCTCTTGTGAAAGAGGGCGGCGATCAATGTCCAGAAGATGAAAGACATCGCCCTCTGTCGGCCGAGCGCGACGAGCCCGAGCATCACAAGGCCGATAGCGACAGACTGGCGCGTGTAGCCCATGCTGACGACGACGACGAGGTAGGGCACCGCCACGGTGAAGGCCAGCCATGGCCGCGGCATGCTGCGGCAGAAGGCGACAAGCCCGACAGTGAAGAGCAACCCCGAGACGGCATTGACCAGGACCATGTTCAAGCCCGTGAGCAGGCCGAGTTCATTAAGGAGCCGATAGCCGGGATCGTCCTGGAATATGGTCTCGGCGAGAGACATGGAGCGTGCCTCGTCGAGATATGTGAAATAGGCCCCCCAATCGCCGCCGACCCGGTAGCGCAAGCCGATCATCAGCGTCAGCGCGATGATGACAAGCAGCCAGGCCCCGTCGAACCGGTTGAAGCGTGTCCCGTCCCGGCGCACCCGGCGCGTGGGCGGGCTGCTCATCGCGATCAAGGCTGGAACCAGGAACAGGGTCCAATAGGGGATCATGCGGGTCTCTCGGCGGTCGCGTCATGGTCGAGCCATGCCAGCAGCATCAGCACGGTCCAGAGTTTCTGCCCCTGGTTGTTTCGCCGCGCAAGATGGCCGGTCCAGGCCTCGTCGATCATCTGCGGGTTGAGACCGGCCCGGTCCAGAAGGTCCGAGCGCGTCAGCAAGCCCTCGGCCCAGTCCCGCAGCCCCTCGCGCAGCCAGCGGTCCAGGGGCACGGCGAAACCCTGCTTGGGCCGGTCGATGAGCGCGGCGGGCAGGTGTCTTTCCAGGATGGTGCGCAGCGCGACCTTGCCCCTGCCCCGCGCGACGCGGTCCTCGGGGGGCAGTGCCCAGGCCGCCGCGATCACCTGCGGGTCCAGAAAGGGCGCGCGTGTTTCAAGCGATGTGGCCATGGCCGCGCGGTCTACCTTGGTCAGGATGTCACCGGGAAGATAACCCAGGCTGTCCTGCGCCATCAGCCATTCGGTGCCCGTCAGCCGTTCCAGCGCTGCGGGTAGCCGCAGGTCGGCGACGGCGTGGTCCGGCGGGGCCGTCATGAATGCGCCCGGGTCCATTATCCCGCGTGTCAGATGGGCGTAAATGTCCGGCATCCCGTCGGCCTTGGCGACCAATTCGCCCAGCCGGCCAAGCTTGTCGAGCAGCGTGACGGGCATGCGCGCCCGAGCCGCCAACCGGTGCAGGGCCGCGTGGCGCGCGGCTGCTCCTTCCAGCCCGGCCAGAGCGCGGCCCAGCGGGCGGCGCAGCGCCATGGGCAACGGCGCCAGCAGACGCCATAGCTTCGGCCCGAGGATGTGGCGGTTGTAGCCACCGAAGACTTCGTCCGCCCCGTCACCGGTGAGCGCCACGGTGACCTGCTTCCGGGCCGCGCGGCACAGCAGGGCCGTTGGAATCTGCGAACTGTCGGCGAAGGGTTCATCGTAGATGCGCGCCAGGTCGGGGATGACGTCCAGTGCCTCGGTCTCGTCCAGCCGGAATTCCGTATGCGCGGTGCCCAGGTGGCGGGCGACGGCAGCTGCGTGTGGTGTCTCGTCGAAACGCGCATCGGTGAAGCCGACGGAGAAAGTTTCGACCGGCGTGGCGCGCCCCGTCTGCATGAGGGCGGCGACTAGCGAACTGTCGATGCCGCCGGACAGGAAACAGCCCAATGGCACGTCGGCAATCATCTGGTCCTGGATTGCGTGGTGAAGAACGTCTTCCAGGTTCCTTGACCGCGCGGCGGCATCCGCCATGGCTGGAGCGGCCATGCCGCGCGCGGCCAGTGTCACGAAATCCTCGCTCGTTTCGGTGCCAGGATCGGTGCCGGCCCGCAGGGTCAGCACCCGGCCCGGGGGCAGCTTGGCGATGCCGGCGTGGATGCTCATTCCGTCGGGCACGTAGCCGCGCGCCAGATAGGCCGCCACCGCCGCAGGGTCGGTCCCCGTGGGGCAGCCGGGCAGGGCGCGCAGGCCATGCAACTCCGAGGCGGCGGCCCAGGTGCCACCGATCGCACCGTAGTAGAGCGGCTTTTCCCCCATGCGATCCCGGGCGAGGTGCAGCGTACGCGCCTCGCGGTCCCACAAGGCCAGGGCGAACATGCCGTGACAGGCGCGCAGTGAATCGACCAGGCCGCGCGCGGCGACCAGCGCCAGAAGCGTCTCTGTGTCGGACTGCCCGCGCCAGTCGGGAGCATCACCGGCATGGTCCAGGTCGGCGCGCAACGCGGGATGGTTGTAGATCTCGCCGTTGAAGGCAATCACGAAACGGCCACAGGCCGAGTGCATCGGCTGTGCCCCCGCCTCGGACAAGTCTAGGATCGACAGCCGCCGGTGGCCCAGTGCGATCCCCGCTGCGTCGTCGCGCCAGTGCCCTTCCGCGTCGGGGCCGCGATGGCGGATGGCGTCCGTCATGCCCTGCAGGGTGTACGGGGCCGGAACCGGTCCGCCGGGCTGCTGCGCCATCACCGCCACGAAACCGCACATCCGCCGCGCCCCTTTCTCAGTTCCCGCTCAGACCGAAATCTTGCAAGAGGGCAGCGGTCTCGCGCCGCCCCAGATAGCTGTGTCGGTCGCGCCAGCGCCGCAGTGCCCCGGCCATCCGCCCCGCCAGCCCACCAAACCGGCTGCGCCCGTTCGAGACATTGTGCGCATGCAGTACGGTCAGGCCAAGGGGCCGGTCCAGCCGCGCGACATGATCCACGCGCTTGTCCAGGTTCTCGTGTCGGGCAATGAATACCGTACGCGGGCCGCTGCCCCAATACCCCTCGTCCCAGCCCTGCGGGCCGGGGCGTTCGACCATGGTGGCAAAGGGGGTCACGATGTCCGAGCGATACTGCCGCGCCCGTGCTTGCCCCTCGCGCCACCAAGTGGCGCAGGGTGTATCCACGATTCCCGGCACTTTGCCTTCGGCGGCCATCGCCCTTGCCCGCGCCTGCACTTCGGCGGTAAACGCGGGATGCAGCACGTCATCGTTGTCCAGTCGCGTTGTCAGGAACAGGCCGGTCCCGGGGGCCTGCGCCCGCAGGTCGGCGATCATCTCGTCGGGGCTGTCGACGTAAACGGCACTGATGCCGGGATGATCCAGCAGCCCTTGCACATGATCCTGGCGCGCCTGCGTCCTTGCACGGTCGAAATAAATGCGCCAGCCGAACCCGGTCTCGCGTTGGCGCAGGACGGAGGGCAGGCAATAACGTTCGAACAGCGCCATGCGGTGATCCATCCAGGCCTCGGAATAGGGGTAGAGATCGCCGTAGTTCAGGTTGAACCGGGTGATCAGCAGATGTGTGATATCAGTCATCGCGGCGCGCCTCCGTCCCGACCGGGCGCACCAATTCCGCAAGGGGGGCAAGGCGCGGGGCGAACCGCTTCCTGCCAGCTTGCGACCAGTGATGTCCGTCGATCCAGTAGAGCGCGTCACACGAGACGATATCATTTGCCGGGTCAAGGCGCATCATTTCGCGCAGGGAAATGTAATCCACGTCCCCGTCCGCCGCCATCCGGTCCGCGATCGCCCGGTCAAGTGCGGCGAAGCTCTCGGCGAGGCCGGGGCGCAAAGTCCACTCCGCCGCGCAGCCACGCCGGATCAGGGCGCGCATCGGCAGGTAGTGCCCGACCTGTGGGCCAAGCCATATCACCCGCGGCCCGCCCGGTACAACCAGATCGTCGAGGTAGTCGCGCACGCTTGCGATCCGGCCCTCATCGGGCGCGAATGGCTCCATCGCCTCGTCGGGCCCGTAGCGCTCGAACATGTCCGGCTCACCGGCCATGGCGGTTCCGTCGTCGAGAACGGCCTGCCCGGCGCTGTGGTAGACGATCTCCGAGAACATCCCGGGATGCTCGGCCACGAGCGCCTCGAGTTCGGCGAAGACACGGCACTCGGGGCGCGGAGTGAACGGCCGGCAGCCGCCGCGCGCCAGCGTCACCACGAAGGGCCGTTCCGTCAGACGCTGCAGGGGTGGCATGATCATGCGCGCATGGCTGTCGCCCAGCACCAGTAGGCCAGGCCCGTGCTGATCCAAGCAGCGGTTCAGTCGGTCGCGGCGTGGCCCGACCGAGGGGATCTGCATCACGCATGGCTGCGCCGGGTCTGGCACGAGGGCGGCGCCTCCGGCGCGGGCGACTTCGTAAAGGCGATACATATGCGCCTGATCGATGGGGGCCATGGCCAGCCAGGTATCGCGTCGCCCGTCCGAGAGATGACCATGCACGCCGACCCCGGCCAGCAGCGCCGCCGCCGGCAGCAGCGCCAGCGGCAGTCGGGCTCCGAGAAAGACCCCGCGACGGTTGCGGAAGGGCTGTTCGACGAAACGCCAACTCACTGCGGCCAGACCAAGTGCCGCCGCCGCCAGCGCCAGCATCAGCCATGCCGGCGGGATGTCCGACAGGGCAATGCGTGCGAAGGCGAAAAGCGGTTGGTGCCAGAGGTAGGCCGAGTAGCTGACCAGCCCCACCGCGACCATGGGTCGCCAGGCAAGCACTTGCGCCACCCTCCCGCCCGGTCGCGCGAACAGCACGATCAACGCCGTGCCGCCCACTGGCGCGAGCGCCCAGAGAGAGGGAAACGGCGTGGTCCGGTCGAAGAGCATTACCGCGCCGAGGATCAGCGCCAGTCCGAGCCCGGCGAGCGCATCATTGCCGGGCAACGCGCGGCGGTCCAGCATCAGCGCGCAGAGCACCCCGGCCATCAGTTCCCAGGCGCGCGTCGGCAGAAGGTAGAAATTCGCCGCCGGGGAGGCCTGCGCGGCGTAGTGGCTCAGGCCGAGGCTCATGAGACCCACCAGCGCGATGGCGCCGACCAGCGCCCGACGGCCCAATTTCCAGATCAACAGAACGGCCAACGGGAAAAGGATGTAGAACTGTTCTTCCACCGCCAGCGACCAGGTGTGGAGGAGCGGCTTTTCCTCGGCCGCGGCGGCGAAATAGCCACTTTCGCGCCAGAACAGGATGTTCGAGGCGAAAACGCTGACGGCCACCATGCTACGCGCAAAGGCCAGGTATTGTTCAGGCAGCATCAGCACCCAGGCCACCGGCACGCAGACCGCCATTACCAGGAAGAGCGCGGGCAGGATCCGCCGCGCGCGGCGTTCCCAGAACCTGAGCAGGGAAAATCGCCCCTCGGCCTTTTCGCGCAGGATAATCGAGGTGATGAGATAGCCGGAGATCACGAAGAACACGTCCACGCCCACGAAACCACCCTCGAAGCCCGTGATTCCGCCGTGGAACAGGATCACCGGCATCACCGCCACGGCGCGCAGCCCGTCTATCTCGGGGCGGTATATTGCTGGACTACTCATCTTTTCCGCAGACGCCTTGCCAGCCGCTTAAAGGGTCCTTTCGATCCGGATACGCTCTGTCCCGGGGTTTTTGAGTCCGATGCCGACCTTGGGCGAGGCGGCAAGGTGTCAAAGCACGCTGGAGGCTGGAACTCGAGACTGTCTGGTTGAGCGGGTTGCCACCAAGGCTCGAGTGCTCTGGAAGTCTGATCCGCTGTCTGAACACGCCATTGGTTACGCAGATAGTGTGATCCGTTTTCTGTTTCGATCAGCGTTCTCTCAAGCTGTGCTGATGCCCGGTTTGTGGTAGTCTTCCCCAATACGCGGGTGGCTGCTGGTTCCGTTACGCCGACATGCACATTTACGTGACTGCCAGCCGATTTTTCGAAACAGCAATCTAGTTGCCGATCAAGAGTCAGCATGTTGGTTTTGAAAATGGGTTCACCTTCCGAGCCTATGTCTGTTACCAATTCATGGTTGGGTGTCCACTTTGGCACCCAGCCAGCAGAGTAGAGCATTGGGGATCGTACCGGACGAACCTCTTGAAAGCATTCGGTATCCTGAAGAAAATAACTAGTATTATATAATACTAGCAAGCCACCATCGGTCAAATTATCAACCAGCGCAGCGCACCAATTTTCGAAAGTTGGAAACGAAAACTCTTCCATTATATCAGATCGGAGGGGGTAGGCGCAAAGCACGGAATTAGCAAAAATGAGATCAAACTTTCCGTGTATAGCGATATTTTCCGTCATACTGTCGAAATAATAGCCTGTCCGTTGGGCAGCGACATTATTTTCAAAGCCTTGATTACTCACATCACAGCCGAAGATGCTCGCATTTGGAAAGTAGCAACCTAACGTCGTCATCTCGGAGCCATCAGCACATCCAAAACAAAGAATTCTGCCCCCCCCTTTGGAATGTTGCTTCTCTCTTCTGCCCAAGCCTGCGACGTAAGGAAAAGATGGGGGTAGCGATTCGATAGCGTAGACCGTGACTTCTGAAGTACTTCCATATATGATCTCCATTAATTGAAATAAATGCGTGTCACTTGAGTGCTCGTCGAACGCGCCGCACCAAGCCGCGTGCCTTGCGCGCGCCCCAGGCGCGCGGTCCCCATTGCCAGTAATGCACTGGCTTAGGGGCGGCCCGCGACAGGGCGCGGTCGGCAGGGTCGGCAAGCGTCTTGAGCCGCGCGGGCGGCGGGAAGCGGTAGGCGGCACGCCCGGCGCTGGCGCGGGCGGCATGCCAGCCGCGCTTCAGCTCGGCTTCGGCAAAGCGGCGCTGGGTGTACTTGGCGTAGGCGTGGGCCTGGTCCGTGAACATGTAGTGGCGCATCGCCAGCGTCTCCTCGGCCAGGCGGTAGTCGATCCCGTGCAGCTTGTGCCCACCGCTTTTCACCTTGTCGGGGCGCAGCGACGCGCGCCACGCGTTGATCTTCTGCGGGACCCCTTGCGAGAAGTGATAATAGTGCCGCATTGGCTGCACGCCCGCATGGTCGGGGATGTAATCGGCCTCCACTGGCAGGAACACGAACTCGTCGAAATTGATCGCATCCGCCCCGGTCGCGGCAATGCGCGCAATGGCGTCGTCCAGCTGCTCGCCCGGGCGGTAGGAATGGACGTATTCATCCGGGTCGAGATGCATAAGCCAGTCGACAGTGTCGGCCAGATCCTCGTACATGGCCTGTTTCGTCTCCAGAATGGCCTGCCACTCGTAGACGCCGTGATATGGAAAGGTCCGGTAATCGACCAGGTTGGTGCGGAACCGCGGCTCTTTCAGGATATCGGCGCTGCCATCGTCGGACTCGTTGTCGAGGATGGCATAACGGATGCCGTTGTCGATCAGGTGCTGCAAGGCGTTGGCCAGATAGGCCTTTTCGTTGCGCATTGCGAGAACGGCGACGATGTCCATGGTGCGGGATGTCCTGGGTGAAGCGGTCTGGGGTGAGATGCCGTATGATGTCGGGTGCGGTCAACTCTGATCGAGTGTATAGCCGAAACGGGCGATCTCGTAGTCGTAGTGTTCCTTGATCAGGGCGTTCACCCGTGGATGGGCTGCGTAGATCGTCGCCAGATCGCGGGTACCGGATTTGCGAATGCTACCCTTGGCCCGGATTCCGTGGAAGCGTTCCTGAAGCCCCGCCAGCGCGGGAATACGCGATTCAAGCGCCCCGATATCGGATTTGAAGTGTTCGTAGCGCAAGAATTGGTCAACCACCGGTTCACCATCGATGAAGTAGAATTGTCGATTGAGGTTGAACGCGTCGGCTCTGGAAAGCGCCCAGTCTGTCAAGTCCCCTATCTCGGCGTCACGGCCACAGTCCCAGAAGAACCACGAAATGACCATGTCCCAAGGGTTGCGGACGATCGAGACCTTCAGGCAGTCGTGCCAAACGGTCTCGCCTACACGATGGCGCAACGCCTTCGCGCCGATGTGGTTAAAGAACTTCTTGGGCATGTCGCGGCGCCGGACAGCGCGTAAAATCCTTGGCCAGTCCTTTCGTTTCACGAGGTCTAACCAGCCATAACTGTAGTTTTGCGGCCCGCGCCCTCCGAGAGAGCGGCGTATCGTCTCGTCCTCGGCTGTAATGGGTGTGATGATGTCCTCTGGCCCGGCAAATTCGGACAGCGCAATCTCGAACGATGTTCCGGCCGTCTTTCTGGACTTCAGGAATATCAGATCATGTTTGTGCGAGAGTATCATGATGGAAAGTCCCTGATGAACGGTTGATCGCTGGCAAGAAAGAGATCCGTTTGGGCGACACGGAGGCGCAAAGCTCGCCTCACCCCGGATCGAGAGTGTAGCCGAAACGGTTGATCTCGTACTCGAAGAACACATCGACCAGCGCGGCGACCTTGGGATGATCCGCATAGATCGCGGGCAGGTCGCGGCTTCCGGCCTTGCGGCTGGCGCCCTTGGCCTTGATGCCCGCGAGCGTGTCGGCCAGACCGGCCAGCGCCGGGCGGCGGTCTTCGAGGGCCAGGATGTCGTCGCGGAAATGCTCGTAGCGCAGGAAATGGTCGATCACCGGCGCCTCGTCGATCAGGTACATGCGCCGGTTGAAGGCGAAAAATTCGGGGTTGGCGATGCTCCAGCGGGTCAGGTCGGCGATATCCGCATCACGCCCCTGGTCCCAGTAGAACTTGGAGACGACGATATCCCAGGGGTTCCGCACGATCGACACCTTGAGGTAGTCGTGCCAAATCTGATCGCCAACGCGGCGCTTCACCGCCGAGGCCGGGATGTGGTGAAAATATTTGCGCGGCATCCGGCGGCGCAGAAGGGCCTTGCCAACCTCCTTGTACTTGCGCTGATGCAGCAGGTCGCGGGGCGTGAACTCGTGATGTTGTGCGCCGCGAAAGCCCGCCTTGCGCCGAACGGCTTCGTCTTCCGGTGCTACAGGCGTGATGATGTCGCGCCGGCCCAGATAGCGCGACAGCGCGATCTCGAAGGAGGTACCAGCTACCTTCTGAGGTTTGAGAAATATCAGCTTGTGGTCGTGCGAGACGATCATGCCGGGGCGCCTTTTGCCTGTCGGGGAGCATCGTGATCCGCCCGGGCTGCTAGACCAGCATGGAAGGCGATGTCGTCGGAGAGAGCCCGCGTCATCCGCTGCAGCGCGTCGGTCCCTGGACGGTCAGGGGCGCGCGGCGTCATCGCGCGCCGCATTCCGTCGCGCATCCGCCGGTAAAAAGGGCTGGTTTTCAGGCCGCCGGGCACCAGCCGGGCGGCAACGCGCACAGGGCCGGGCATGACCTTGCGCCTAGTATCGGCCGTTGCGTTGCGCGTTTCCGCCATGGCTTCCGAGGTGATTTCCGGCAATCCAAGAAACGCGTGGCACCGCGCCAGCACCGCCGCGCGGTCGGCGGCCATGTCCTCGGTTCGCAGCACCAGCACGTTGTCGGCCCCGAACCGTGATTGCCATGCCGGCACGAGGCGCGTGTAGCGCGAGAAGGCGAGATGGCCACCCAGATTGCGGTAAAAGCCGATCCGGTCGTCCCAGACATGCACGGGGTCGTCGCCACGCTCCCGCAGTGCCACCTCCAACGGGTCGGTCTCGATTCCGCGGCGCACGTCGTAGCGGTATTGCGACAGCGCCCTCTCGACAGGATGACGCAGCAGCAAGATGATCTTCGGGGTATCGAGGCTTTCGGCGATGCGGCTTGTCGACTGCGGATCGGCGAAATAGCCCTGTGAGCTTTCGCCGAAGACCCGTACGCCGTCCTCGGCATGGGCGAAAAGGGCGTTATGCCGCGCCGCGCCGCCCTCGAACCTATCGCCGAAGAAGAACCACGGTTCCTTGGGGCGGCTCATGCAGATTTGCGGATGGGTGGCGAGCGCCGCGTGCAGCGCGGTGGTGCCGCTCTTCGGGGCGCCGGGGATCAGCAAGTTGCACTTGTAAGTCACTGTCACTGATCCTGGACTTCCATGGGGTCAAGCCATGCGGGGTGATTAGCAGGTAGGATGCAGGCCTTCAACGCTGTGTCACCCCGTCTGGCCCCAGCAGTGAATGACAGGCCGTCAGCATGTCGTCGCGGTAAAGTGCGTGCTCGGCCCAGGTCGCGCGCGCGGCCCGCGCCATGCTTTCGGCGTGATCCGGGGCGTCCAAAAGGGAGGCAATGCGCCCGGCGACCTGCCCGGCGTGCACGTCCCGTGGCACGAACAGGGCATTCTCGCCGTCACGACAATAACCTGGGATTTCCCCGACCGGAGCGACCACCGGGATCAGGCCCAGCTGCATCGCCTCGACCACCGACATGGCCATGCCCTCGGTCAGGCTCGGTTGAAGGTAGAAATGGTGTTCGGAAGCGTGGGCGAAGATCGCCGCGCGGTCCATCGGGCCGGTGAACACCACCATGTCGGTCACCCCGAGGGCGCGGGCCTGCGCATTGAGAGCCGTTTCGCTGCCCATGTCTGGGCCGATGATGGTGAACCGCGCGTCAGGCCGGGATGCGGCCAGCGCCGCGAAAATGTCGAGCGCGCGGTCCAGCCCTTTCTGGGGATGCAGCCGCCCCCAGAAGACGAAGCGCGGCGCGACGGGCCCTTGCGTCGCCCGCTCCAGCCGTTCGGTCAGGAACGAGATCACCCGGCCCTTGTGCCGTAGCCGCGCCGGCAGCCGCCTGGCCAGCGTGCTGTCGCTATCGGCCCAGATTTCCGTGGCCAACCGCATCACCAGCGCGTTGAGCAGCCGGTCGGGCAGGTGTACCGCCTCCGCGAGGTGCAGGAAGGCCACGAGCCGCAGGCGTGGCATCACGATCTTGGCCAACAGTGCCACGATGCAGGACCGCCACAGCGACACGATCACCAGGTCGGGACGGCGACGGTACAGCTCGGCCGCGGCCCTCAGGTAGTTTCCCGGTGCCCATTCCGAGGCGCGCGGTCCGGTCCAGACATGCGGCGCTTCTGCCTTGTCGCCGCTGCGCCGCGATATGAAAAGCTTGACCACCCGTACCTCGCCCCGAGGTGAGGGATGGTCCCCCGCCGGAAGCGAGCGGGCGGCCACCTCGACCCCGCCGATCCCGTCATAGGGGATGATATGAACGACCGTGATTGTCCGTTCGTTTTCGCGGGGGCGCGCCATGACGACCTCAGATCCAGGTGGAGTAGGGCGCGCCCATCTCGCCGAGCAGCGCTTCGTAACGCCCGTTGTCTCGGGGTTCGTCCAGCAGCGCAGGATGGAACTCGATCATCAGGTAATCGATCGGTCGGTCGCGGGTTTCGGACCAGACTCGGTGCAGGTCCTCGATGATCTGGTATTCCGCTCCCTCGATATCCATCTTCACCGTGATGAAGTCGTGGCCCTCGCGCCGCTTCTCGGCCAGGAAATCCGAGAACCGGATGGCAGGCACCTTGTAACTGGGCTGTTGCGGCGTGCGACCCCGCGGGCGCAGGATCGAGGTTCCGCCGCGCATGTTCGTCCGGGCCGTGCCGACAAGATAGACCTCGACCTCTCCGATCTCAGCTGCCACCGCCTCGTTGCGTAGTTCGACCCCGGGGTTCACTTTTCGCGCCTGTTCGATCACGTCCGTCTGGATTTCGAAGCCGACGAAGTCGAAACCGGTCAGCGCCTTTCGGTAGCGAGAGAGAATGACCCCCTCGTTGACGCCGCAGTCGATGAAGAGTGGCCGGGCCGCACACCCGGCCCGTTGAGCGATCTCGCGGGCGTTGTCTGCGACCAGGCGGTTGATTTCCCGGTCATGGCCATGAACCCTTCGGTAGAGCGACAGGTAGAGATAGGGGTCGATGCGCCGCGCAAGCCCCAGCACGTGCGTGTCGAAGAAACGCCTGGTCCGCCGGGCCGTTCGCCGCCAGAGACGGCCCAGAAGATCGCCCGCGCCGTCGCGGCGCAGGGCGCGCACTCCTCGTCTCAGCAGATTGGTCACGTATGGTCATCCTTTGATGGGCAGGCGGCCAGTCCGGCCGGGAATCCGGGGGTCATGTCGCCTCGCGCAGAATATCGTCGAGTATGGAAGGAGTAAGCAACCCGTCCTCGGCTGCTGCTTCGATCGACTCGCTCAGGGTGGTAAGCCGAGCCTCCTCGGCATCCAGCAACGCGTTTTCATGGTCCCGGGGGTGCAAGGCCCGGCGCAGGCGCGTCAGCCGATTGCGCCCGGAAAGACGCAAAAGCAGGTCTTGAGCCGTGAAGCGCACCGGGTGGTCCCGCCGGACCAAGCGCGCGATGCGATCCCTGTCAAAATGTGATAGGCGGCCCCGGCTGCCAGCGCCATGGTGGTAGACGATGTCGCCGTAGACCCCGAACCACAGCGGATGTGGGTCATGCGCGTTCGACCGCAGAAGCGGTTTCCAGTTCACGTCAGCGCGGTCCAGGTGCTTGGCAAGATTGCCACCGACATCGCTGATCTTAGTGCCATTGGTGCGCCGCCACTTGTGGCCCGAGGCCCAGGTGCCGCCGATCCCGCGCCAGAACCCGACGGTGGTGACGCAGAAGCACGGATGCGGCTGCGAGTCACCAAGGTTTTCCAGTCGCTGAACGGCGACCAGCCCGTGCCGGTCAAGCTGCGAGAGGCAGGCTTCCTCCCACGGGGCGACCGGGAAGGCGTCGCTGTCGATGAACACGAGGATGTCGTCGTCAGAGTCCGCCTGCCGGCAGGCCTCGAAGCCAAGGATGTCCAGCTTGACCGCATGTTCGCGTATCTGCGTCTCCTCGCAGAAACCCAGGTGATCGTGTTCGGGAATTGGTCCGTCGAGGTCCGTGTGCAGGCACAGGATACGGTAATTACCCTTGGTGTAGGCCGCGATATGGCGCAACTGTCGCCTGATCCAGCAGGCATTTTTCCAATGAACGACACAGAAATGGATCATCCGCGGGCTTTCTAAAGGGGTGTCGCCCGGGGCGGGCCGCGAGTAAACGCCGAAATGCCCAAGTTCCCTACCCCAAACCCTTGCCGCCGGGCAAGCCACCGCTGCGGCCAGAAACCGGTGGCACCTTTTCCGGGGCCTGTGCTAAGGCCGATTGCGAACAAGAAGCTCTCCTTCGCGTGCCGCCCGCCGTGCGCAGAACCTCAAGGACTTCACGAATGAAAAGGTCTGGCGCACGGCACGGTCTGGTTACGGCCGGTGCTCCTAAGAACGCAGTAGCGTTTGTCGCCGCCGCAGACGACTTGCGCGAAAAGGGCATCACGTTCCGGCTGATCTGGAATGGCTACGGGTCGTCGAGCCTGCGCCGGCCTTTGTCCGTGCTCCGCTATGCGACACGGCGCCTTCTGCCTCGGCCGGACCGGGGGCTGGTGTTCTGGACCCTGTTTTCAAGGCGGCTGGATTTCGTTGTCGTCATGTGTGCGTCCACCGTCTACAAAACGCCCCGGAAACACGCGCTGGCTCAGGCGATTGCCCGTATTCGCGGTGCGCAGGTCATCTTCCTCTACGTGAATTGCGGCTATAATATTACCAACTTGGTCGAGGCGATCTCTCAGTCGCCCGCCGGGCAACGGCAGGTGGCTCGCGCCGAGCGTCTTGTCACCCTGCCACATATCGTCAAGGCCGCGATCAGCCCGCAGGCCGCCCGGGACGTGGAAGATCATTTCGGCCTTGAAGGGGTTCGCAATATCGGGTTTGCGCCGGGCATCCGTCCCGACGAATTCCAAGATGAATTGCCAGCAGATCCGCCCCTTTTTATCAATATCGGCAACTATTCCCACCGCAAGGGCACCGACCTGTTTATCGATGTGGCGCTGCGGTGCCTTGAACGGGATTCCTCGCTGCGTTTCTGCTGGGTCGGAAAGAACGTGCCACGACCGGAAGATGTGCCCGAGATCGTTGCGCAGGGCGTGGCCGCAAATTTCCATTTCACCAAGACCAAGGCCCCGCCGTTTGATCTTATCCGGCGGTCATCCGGTATCATCTTCACAAGCCGTAGCGAGGCGTTCGGCCTTGTGGTGTCCGAAACAATGGCGATGCGGCGCAGCGTATTCTGCTTCGAAGGGACGGGTGGCAGCTACCAGGCCGGTGACGTCGGCCATGTCTTCGCGCGGTTCGACACCGCCGCCATGGCCGAGGCGGTGCTGGCCCAGGCGGCCCGGCCCGCAGCCGAGCGGGTGGATGACGCGGCCTTTGAACGTTACCGACGGGAATTCGGCCCGGGGGCCTTTGCAGACAGGTTTGCGCACCTTCTTGGTGACCGGCCGGGAACGCCGGGTGCGGAGCGACCGTTTTTGAATGGCGATGGAGCGGACGAAAGATGACCACGGGCAGCACGATCAAGAAAGGCTTCAAGCGCACGATCCGGCGCATGGGCTTCGACATCGTCAAGGCGAAGCGGTTCCCACCCAACGAGATCCATTTTCTGCATATCGGGAAGAACGCTGGGACCCAGATCAAACGCATTTCAGAAGTAATCAGTGAAGGATCACCAAATCGACCGATAGTGAGCCATACGCACGACTTCTTCCTTAAGCATCTGCCGCCCAAGGCGAAATATTTTTTTAGCCTGCGAGATCCTGTTTCGCGATTCAAGAGCGGGTTCTACTCTCAGAAAAATCATGGCCGACCGGCGTTCAATGTCCCCTGGTCCAGCGATGAAGAGATCACGTTTCAGGAATTCGAACACGCGAACGATCTTGCCGAAAGTCTTTTCGTCGAGGGCGATTTGGGCATGAAGGCCTGGGCCGCGATCAATTCGATACGCCATACCGCCCAGCATCAGAGCGACTGGTTCTATCTGCGCGGTAATTTTCTGCAACTAACGCCACCGGTCTGGATCATCCGGCAGGAGAATTTCGACGAGGACCTCGAAATTTTCCTCGCGCGCGCAGGGTACGACATCCCCCTTGAAGATCTCGTCGCACCGCCACAATCGACAGCATCCAACAGGAATGATTATTCCGACATTCCGCCGATCTCGGACAAGGGCAAGGAAAACCTGCGGCGCTGGTATGCCCAGGATTTCGAACTCTACCGGGCCTGCGAGGACTGGCTGGACGCGCAGAAAGCGGAAATGCGGTCGTGACCATGTCCCCGGACGGGCCCGTTGGTCCGCCCGGGACAGGCGTTCAGTCCGGCAGGGCGGACCATTTTTTCCCGGCCTCGTCCCACTGGTAGAGGCCGCCATCGTCAGGTTCGGGCACAGGCGCCGCCCATCGGGTGCTGTCCCATACCCAGGACGGATAGGGCCGGGGCGGGCGTGGCACGGTCAGCCCATGCCGCCCGGTCATCGTCTGGCCCGAGGTGGTGATCCGGACCTCGACGGTGATCACCTCGTCGGGTCGCCAACGCACGGGCACCACCGTCAGCAGGTCCTGGTCGGTGCTGCGATAGGTCACGCCGGGCGGCGGGAAGGTATGCGTCTCGGGATCGCCGCCGTCACGGGTGATCGTCAGGCCGAATTCCAGCCCGTCGAAGTGGATGGTCTCGCCGTGGCGGTCCAGACGGGCTTCGATACTGGCCCCGAACGGGCGGATCGTGCCGTCCTCAAAGGCAAAGTCCCCGGTGGCCGTGTCGTAGGTGATACGCATGGTTTATCTCCGATACCTGATGATGACGATACCCGAGCCGCCGTCGCCGCCCGGGTCGTTCTGGCCCGAACCACCGCCACCGCCGCCCGTGTTCGCCGTGCCGGGTGTGGGGGCGGTGCCGTCGCGATTGCCGCCGTCGCCGCCGCCGCCGAGACCGCCGAAGCCCTTTTCATCGGTGCCGCTGGTGCCCGGTCCGGGTTCATCTCCCCCTCCGCCACCGCCGCCCGCGTAGTAGGTCGCCGTGCCGCTTATGGTGGACGACAGGCCGTCGCCGCCTTGCGTTCCGAGAACCTGGCTGGTGAAGTCCTCGCCCTCCTGACCGGCCCCACCGCCACCGTTGCCGTAGCTGCCCGCAGGAGAAGCGCCGCCGCCACTGTTCCCGCTGCCGCCGTCCGTCGAGCCGGGCTGCGTCGCCGTGCCCGGTGCCCCGGTGCCGCCCGCGCCCTCGGGAATTGCGTTGCCGCCGCCCGATCCGCCCGACAGCCCCTCACGGTAGCCGCTGCCCCTCGATCCACCACCGCCGCCGCCAAGGGCGGTAAGGCCAAGCGCCGTGGTGTCAGCCCCGTTGGCGCCCTGCGCATCGGCACTCGTGGACCCTGCACCGCCAGCGCCCACGGTGATCGTGTTGCTGCCTGTCGCCAGCGTCGTTGAGCCGGACAGCCAGCCGCCAGCGCCACCACCACCGGCAAAGGCCGGACTGTCGCCCGACCCGCCACCACCGCCACCAGCGATCAGCAGGTATTCAAAGTCCCCGCCGGTCGTGACCTCGAAGGTGCCGTTCCCGGTGAAGGTATGCACGCGGTAGTCCAGCCCGTCGTCCGGGTCGGTGATGTCCGTGATCGTGCCGCCGGTCGCGGCTGGCATCGACGCGGGTGGGGGGGTGCCATCGCCGATGAACCCGGTTCCGGCGCCGGGGCGCGCGTGCAGAGCCAGGCCGGGCGGACCATATCCCAGCCAGGTCATCAGCCCACCACCAGCGCGTGAATCCCGCTCGCGGTGGTGCCGCTGGCCATCACCCGTCGCGTGCCCACGGGCAGGAAGGTGAAATCTGCCACGGCCACCTGCCGTTGCGTGCCACGCTCGGTGACCAGGCTCAGATTACCGCCGGTTTCGACATAGAGGGCCGTGGCCACCTCGGGCAGATCGGACGTGTTGTCGGGCGTGACGGCCATGATATCCGTGGCCGGGCCCTCGAGCGAGGGCGCGCGATTTTCGAAGGGGTTCTGCATGCTGTCGGTCTCCATGGGTTGCGGACGCCGCCGGACAGGCGGGTGTTGCCCTATCGATCTGCACCCGACCCGCTTGCCATCAGGTGAAACGGCCGTGCGTTGCGTCGCGGCTTGTCGGGCCTGCCAATTCCGCTTATTCGACCCCCAGCGTCATCTTTCCCAATTCGGATGGACCATACTTCGTGCCAGAAATTGCCCCGCTCGACCCGGCCCGTGATCGCCGTATCGCCGTAATCGGACTTGGTTACGTGGGGCTGCCGCTGGCCGTCGCTTTCGCGCACGCCCGCCCAGTCACCGGTTTTGACATCGGCACCGGGCGGATCGAGGCCCTGCGCGCGGGCCGGGATGACACCCGCGAGGTCACCTCCGAGGAGTTGGCGGCGGCCCCCGGCCTGCATCTGACCAGCGATCCGGCCGATCTGCGTGACTGTGATACCTTCATCGTGACGGTTCCCACCCCGATCGATGCGCACAAGCGGCCCGACCTGGGCCCTCTGATGCGCGCCTCCGAAACCGTGGGCAGGGCGCTGAAACCCGGCGACCTGGTGATCTATGAATCCACGGTCTATCCGGGGGCGACCGAGGAAGATTGCGTGCCCGTCCTGGAAGGTGTCTCGCGGCTGATGTACAACCGTGACTTTTTCGTCGGCTATAGCCCGGAACGGATCAATCCCGGCGATCGCGCGCATCGCCTGCCCGACATCCGCAAGGTGACCGCCGGGTCAACGCCCGAGGCGGCAGAAGTGGTCGACGCACTCTACGCCGGGATCATCACCGCGGGCACCTATCGCGCCCAGAGCATCCGCGTGGCCGAAGCCGCAAAGGTGATCGAGAACACGCAGCGTGACCTCAATATCGCGCTGGTCAACGAACTGGCGATGATCTTCAACCGCATGGGGCTGGATACCCAGGCGGTGCTCGATGCAGCCGGCACCAAGTGGAATTTCCTGCCGTTCCGCCCCGGCCTGGTTGGCGGGCACTGTATCGGTGTCGATCCCTACTATCTGACCCACAAGGCCGAAGAGATTGGCCACCGCCCCGAGATCATCCTCGCCGGACGACGCATCAACGATGGCATGGGCGCCTTCGTCGCGGGGCAGATGGTCAAGGCAATGCTGCGCCGCCGCCTGCCCGTGGACGGCGCGCGGGTGCTGATCCTCGGTCTGGCCTTCAAGGAGAACTGCCCTGATCTGCGCAACACCCGCGTGGTTGACGTCATCGCCGAGCTGCGTGACTACGGCGTTTCGGTGGATGTGCACGATCCTTGGGTCGATCCGGAAGAGGCGCGCGCGGAATATGGGCTCGATCCCGTCACGGTGCCCTCGGCGGGGAGTTATGACGGTGTCATGCTCTGCGTGGCGCATGACAGTTTTCGGCTCCTCGGCGCCGACGGAATCCGGGCCTTCGGCAAGTCTGGACACGTCCTGTATGACCTCAAGCATATCCTGCCGGAAGAGGCCGCCGACCTGCGGCTGTGACCGCCTCAGCGCGTCGGAGCGCGCCCCAGAAGGAGGATGCCGAGGGTCTCGGCCATCTCCAGCGCCTTGATACGTGGGATCAGCAGCCCGGCACGCAACCTCGCTGCACCGCCTGGCCCCGGTTTCGTGGCCAGGATGCGAAGCCGCATCAGCGGCGGCGCCAGCGTGACTGGCAGCGCGCGCCAGCCGTCACGGGTCGCCCGGCCGCCGGCCACGCGCCGAGCCTTGGCCAGAAGCGTGGGCAGATCGGCGCGCAGCGGATGGCTTAGCACCGCCAGCGGGCAATGCACCAGCGCCGGGCCCTCGCCTGCGAAATACCCGGCGGCGCGGCGACAGAACTCCACGTCACCGCCGGACATGAGCGTGGCGTCGAAGCCGCCTGCCGCCTGGAACAGCGCGCGGGGCACGAACAGGCTCGCCGTCGCGGCCACGCCGTCACGGGCGTAGATATCCTGGTTGATGCCGAAGAAGTAGTCGTAGGATTCCGCCCAGTTCAGCCGGTTCATGGGACGGCCGTCACTGAACATCTCGACCCGCCCCGAGATCAGACCGTCGTGCGCCTGTGCGCAGTCCAGAAAGCCCGCCAGCCAGTCCGGATCGGGGCGGCAATCGCTGTCGGTGAAGGCCAGGTAAGGCGCCCGCGCAGCCTGTGCGCCAAGATTGCGCGCGGCATAGGAACCGGGCGCGCCCTCGGTCAGCATGCGCAAACGCGGATCAGCTGGAAAATCCGCAGGGGGCGGATCGTCGGGGGCGTTGTTGACAAGCAGGATCTCGAAATCCGTGATGGTCTGGGCCAACAGGGCGCGCACCAGAGCGGCGGCACGGTGCCAGTCGCGAAACGTGGGTGCGACGACAGAGACGCGTGGCGCGCTCATCCGAAGAAGGCCGGCAGGCGGGGATGCAACGCCGAGGTGGCATGCCCGCAGAATAGCTCGATGCCCGCCGGGTCCAGCCAATGGTCGCGCATGAGCATGACCACGCGGTCAACCGGCACTGACCCGACCGCTGGATCCATCGTTCGGTGGACGGTCCCGGGCTGGGCATTGCCGAACCATGACAATTCCGGGTCCTCGTCCCAGAAATAGCGCGTATCGTTGAGGTCCACCCCCGCCAGGACGATCCGGCGATAGCCCAGCTCTGCGCCAAGGCTCAGGGCCTGAACGATCGAGGCGCGCGCGAAGAGCAGCAGCCTCGTGCGCCGCGTCAATCCGATCCGGCGGCACAGCGCGAGCATCCGCAACAGCCGCGCCTCGTCATCTATCGGTAGGTTGACCTTGTTGAGCACCCGCAGGCTTGCCACCGTTTCGGGCGGCAGGCGCGACAGGTCCAGCTGGTGGCGTTCGAGGTCCTTGTAGATCATCATGACGCTTGCCATCCGCGCGGCGCGTTCGGCCAGGAAGTCCTCGAATTGCCGGGTGCGTTCGGGTGTCGGTCCGGCCTCGAACTGGTAGAAGGTCGGGGTGAATGGGTGCAGCATCCAGAAGTTCAATCCCAGCGTGTCGTGCTCGCGGTCGATGTCGCGCCAGTCGGCATCGTTCAGTCGGCAGATCGATCTGCCCGAACCCAGAACTATCAGCGTGTCCGACGTCTTGCGCGCGCGCGCCTCGTCCAGTTGGAAAGGCAGCAGGCCATGGGCGCGGCGCAGCCGGGCCACCCGCCGCACCCGCCGCGCCTCTGTACGGGCCCAGCTCAGGTCATCGCGCAGGGTCATTGCCGCCACCCCCGCAGGGTCCGTTCCGCCTTGCGTCGCGCCCGTGCGAAGGCCAATAGGTTCAGCATGTGCCGTGGCAGGGATCGGCGGCAATAGAACAGGCTGCCGGGAATCCATGTCTGGACCAGGTCAGGATGGTGCAGCTTCAGTGCCCGCATGAAGCGGCGATAAGCGTCCTGATCATGCAGCCGGGCAATGGCCGCCAACGCGTCCTGGGCCGTCGCGGGCACCGCGTCGGCCATGGCTTTGAAGGCCGCGGCGAAGCTCTCCTGTTCGCGCAGCCGCCCAGCTGGGGAATTGTAGGCGGTCCCGTCGAGATCGGACAGGGCCGCCGCGTGGGCCGCACCCTCGGTGATCGGGGCGGCGGGCAGCCACCGGCAGTCGCCCCCGTTGAGGGCCATGACGTAGACCAGCATTGTCTGGGGATAGAGCCGCGCTGCGTAGCACCCGGCCTCGAGCCGTGCGCGCAGGAAGGGCAGCGCGGCGCGCGCCGCCGTCGCGCGGTAGATCAACCCGGGCGCGTGACCGCTGGCATCCCGGACCTCTGTCAGGGCCAACGGCCCGGCCGTGGCTCGGCCCCGCTTGAGCGCGCCATCGCGGTCCAGGTATTGTGTGGCGGCAAAATCAAGGGGGGTCTCGGCCAGCATGTTGCGCACCCGGGCAAGGCCCGTCGGGTCGCAAAGATCATCGTCGGCGCTGACCAGCAGGTAATCGGTGCCGCACCCTTCGATCAGTTCGACAAAGCTTGCCGCGTAACCGCGGTTGGTCTGATGCCGGACCAAGCGCACTTGGTCGCCGTGCCCCGCGAGGATCCGGGCCGTTTCCGGGTCCGGGCCGTCGTCAATCACCGTGACGGGCAGCGTCGGGTCCGCGGCGGCTAGCCCGTTCACCAGCTGTGCCACGTCCGTGCTGCGGAAATAGGTGGGGATGCCAACGGCAAGCGATGGTCGGTCAGTCATCGCGCCGCCTCCGCCATGAGGATCTCGGCCACCCGGTCATGGCAGGCGGGCAGGGTAAAAGACTCGACCACTCGCGCACGCGCTGCCTCGGCCAGCCGCCCGCGTAGCGCGGCATCGCCCATCAGATGACCCAGTCCGTCGATGGTGGCGGTCAGGTCGTCGGGCGGGATCACCCGTGCATTCACCCCGTCCTCGAAAATCTCGACATTCCCGTCAACGGCTGTGGCCAGCACCGCACAGCCCGCCGCCGAGGCCTCGAGGTTGACCCGCGCGAAGGGTTCGACCCGCGAAAGCATCGCGAAAACATCCGCCCCCCAGAGTACCGGGCGAACGTCCTCGACAAACCCCAGGAAATGGACCGCAGGGGCGAGGTCCTCGGACACGAACGTGCGCCGTGCCTCCACGATATCGGCCTCGGTGCCGCCAGCGACGATGAAATGCGCCTCTGGCATTTCCTCCCTCAGGGCGGCTGCCGCGCGCAGGAACAGATCAAGCCCCTTGCGCGGGCGCATGTTGCCAACGAAACAAGCGACAGGTGCGCTCACGGGAATGCCATGCGCGGCACGAAAGGCGGGGCGATCGGGTGTTTTCGGGGCAAAGCGGGCGGCGTCGATACCATTGTGAACGCTCACCACTTGCGAGGGGTCAAGCCCGGTGCGGGGTACTGCCAGCACCAGCCTGCGTACCGCCTCGGAGACACAGATCACCCTTGCCGCGCTGCCCAGTATCCGCCGCAACCGCCAGCGGCGCCATGGGCTGTCCGGTTTCAGGTAGTTCTCGGCCTCGCGTACATGGATCACTACCGGGCGGCGCATCGCCTTGGCGGCCCAGATCGGGGCGGCGCGCAGAACCGTGTTGACATACACAAGATCCACGCCACGCATCGCGCAGATCAGCCGCAGGAAAATCCTCAGTGCGCAAAGCCGCCGCTGCACGCGAAGCCAGGCCTGCTCCAGCCGGAAGGCCAGCGCCCGGCGCGTGGGGTCGGGAATGCGGTCGCAGGCGTCCAGCACGTTGATGTCGAGCCCCTGGTCCTGCGCGTGGTCCACCATGTCACCCGCTCCGAAGGTCAGCATCCGAATGCGCGCCAGCCCTTCATGCTGAAGATGGGCGCAGATCATCGTCAGGCTGCGCGGCGCCCCGTAGAGCAGCGATTCATGCGACACCGCCAGGATGCGCGGGCGCGTCATCTCAGCGCCCCAGCCTGCGGCGCAGCGCCCGCCCCGCCCGGCGCGCCAGCCCACGCGCATGGATGACATGTTGATCCAAGCGGTTCATGTCCGGCCGGTAGAGAGACCAGTTCTCCGTGCACAGCACAGGTTTGACCGCGATCTGCGCGATGTCGCGGGCTTGGAAGGGCTCGCTTTCGATGAAAAGCTCGGCATTCAGCTCGCGATAGGCGCGCCCCTTGAACCAGCCATGTGCCCCGGCGCGCCTCCGGGTTTCGGCGCTGACCCCATCGAGCAGGATCAGCTCGCGATAGCGGATGCCGTGCCGCGCCAGCCAGTCCTCGGTCTGCGCACGGTATTTTTCCAGCCGGTTGGAGATCAGCCAGCCGATTTCGTGGGTCGGGGTTACCAGGAGGTCGGCATTCTGCAGGAACCGGGCATAGGCCGGGCCATCGTCATTCTCGGCACGTTCCGGGTCGCGGCATAGCACTCCGTCGATATCGACGCAGAAATTCGACACGCCCTCATGGTGCAGCGCATTCCACTCGAACAGGCGGGGGCGCGGCAGCTTTTCGAACCAGTAATCTAGCCCCTCGACCTCGACGCCTGACCAGTAAATCGCCAGGAAGGACACCGGGCGGCGCCCGGCGTCGGGATGGGCGGCCAGGGCCGCGCGCACACGCTCCAGCGCGCCGCCGTCGCCGACACTGTCGTCCACCACCAGCACGCGGCCCGTGCCGCCAACGTCGCGCCGCGCGCGGGCGCTGAACCGTGCTGCGTCGTCCGCCCCGGCCAGGTATTCGTCAAGCGACAGGATCGGCAGGTTGCGCTGCAGCGCGATCTGCGCGGCCGGGATGATGCCCGAGCGGGGCACGTGCACCACCAGGTCGATGTCATGCGGCAATTGCTGGATCTTGCGCCGCACCAGGGCAACCAGATCGCTGTAAGATCGAAAATTCATCCCTTAAATCCGTCTCCGCCTCGGGCCGGGCTAGGCCTGCGTCTGTCTGTCATGCCCGCCCCCTCAGGCCAAGACCCTGCCGCACCTGCCGCCTAACGCGGGCCAATGCCCGTCGCATGCCCGAGGGCGGTGGCGGCAGGGTGTCGAGATGCGCGGCGAGGGCCGCGCGGACGTCTTCGGAGATGGCCTCGAAATCCGCGACCCCGGCCAGTCCCTCGGCGGGTGGGGCGCGGTCGGGCAGAGCGCGACCGAGCCGGGTCTCCATCCAGTTGAGATCGGCGCGATGCGCCTCCAGCGCGGGTCCGAGGAACTCTTCGGAGAAGGCAAAGCGCCCCTGCCCGAACCCTGTCAGCGCGCGTGCGGGTGTGGCTCGGAAATGCGCGGCGCGCGCTGCGTCGGGGTAATCGGCCCCCAGCCGATCGGCCAGCCGGCACCAGGCCACCGCCATGGCCTCGCGGCTCAGCCCGTCATTGGCGCGCAGGGGTGCGGCCTCTGGCAGGGTGACGCCCAGCCATGCGGCGAAATCGGCCACCACGTCTCCCCCTGGGAACCCAGAAGGATCGAAGGCACGCAGGTGCACACGGTCGCGGCCGAAGACGGTGTCCAGCTTCTCGAAGCGGGCACGATAACAGGGCCAGAGTGTTCGGGCATCCAGATCCGCCGCCCCGGGCTTGTCCTGTTTCACCCGCTGCTGGAACGCGCTTTGCATGAAAGAGATGGGAGCGCGGACATAGGCCCGGACATCGATTCTACGACCGGACCGATCCAAAAAATCGGCCATGCGCGCCGTGGCCGCGACGTCGAAATCCGGTGCGGCAATATCCTCGGCGGAGAACAGGAAGATCGGCGCCCGGGCGCGCGCCAGCCGAGCGGTCAGCCGAGTCTCTTCCCGGGCGCGCTGGCGCATCAGCGCGCGGCGTGACAGATGCGGCACACGCGCGGCGTGGAACTTTTCCAGCAATGGCCCCTCGGCGAACAGAAGCAGCACCGTGTCCGACAGGTTGCTGCGCGGTCCGCCCGGGTGGTCCACGCCGGCGACGGCGCGCGCGCCAAAGACCTCCTGTATCGCGGTCGAGCCGGTCTTGTGCATCCCGGCATGAACGACCAACTGGCCACGCTCAGCCATCGGTGCTGCTCCAATCCGGGGTTCGAGCCCCCATCAAGGGCGCGAGTGCTGCCTGTTGGCGATTGGTTTCCTCGGCCAGCATGGCGCGCAGTTCAGTGATTTCCTCCGGCCTGACAGGAGCAGGCGCGGGCGGATTGAACCGGGCCCAGGCGCGCCGTGCCAGTCCCTCGGCCCCGATCCGCTTGACCAGCCGCCGCAGCGGCTCGATCTCGGCCCGAAGCGCCCAGGCGGTCAGGCGTCCGTGGCGGCGGACCCCGTCGATGGAGGTGTTCTTGCGCAACTCCTGTGCCAGGGGCGCAGGCGCCAGGCCAAGCCAGTCGAAAATCTCGTCCATCACCGCCTGCCGGTCGGTGCTCAGCCGTTCGGCGCTCAGGATGTGCACGCGGTCTGCGCCGAAGCGATCCAGATAGGGCCTGATCTGGCCCTCGTAGTCGCCGATCTGCCGATAGCGCGGGTCGGCGCGGACGGCCTGGCAAAGTGGGCGTTGCTCGCCGTGGATGCGGATGTTGAACAGGTACTGACTGATGACCCGCGCCGCTGGCTCGCGCACCATGTAGAGGATATGCGCCTGGGGGGCGAAGCGCGCCAGCCGGTCAGGCACGCCCGCGATGGCCGGGGCCTTGGTGTACTGGGTGCTCGACTCGCCGCGATAGCGCGCCCCGGCCCCGTCGGCGAAAAGCGCGAGATAGGCCTCGCGCGCCGCATCCGTGCGGTCCGCGCGCGCGAAAAAGCCCGGTTCCTTGGGGTCGCTCATGAAGATCTCGGGGTGCTGGTCGAGATAGCCGTGCAGGGCCGTGGTCCCCGCTTTCATCGCGCCGACGACGAAGAGGTTGGGATGCAGTCCGCTCATGCCGGGTCGCCGCCGGTGTCACGCAGCCGCGACTCTACTGCTGCGAAGTCCTCGCTGTTGTCGATGTCCGCCGCGCGTTCGGGGGGCATCTCGACCATGCCGATGCGCCCTCCTGCCAGCGTCCCAGAGCTGCGGAACCAGCCGGCATCGAAGACATAGACCGCGCCGTTGGGGCGATAGACCGGTGGCAACTCGGCGCGGTTGGCAAAGCAATGGGCCGGGTCCGAAAGCGGCACGAATGCCGCGCCATCGACCTTGCCCCATTTGAGCACTCCAGAATCGGCACGGGTGGCGCTGAGCACCAGGTCGAAGTCGCCCTGCACATGCAGCTCCAGCG
This sequence comes from Salibaculum sp., assembly GCF_035270045.1. Classification (NCBI taxonomy): domain Bacteria; kingdom Pseudomonadati; phylum Pseudomonadota; class Alphaproteobacteria; order Rhodobacterales; family Roseobacteraceae; genus Salibaculum; species Salibaculum sp. Next base: position 3,289 of record NZ_DATFIP010000049.1, on the reverse strand, counting down.
CTGCGGTGATATCGGCGGGCCTGCGCAGCGGTGAGGTCGCCTGTAACAGCACGATCGTCGCGGGGCCGGTCACGTCATGGGCCAGGACATGGCGCAGAACCGCGTCCATCGGAACGGTGTCCCCGGCGAGCGCCGCCGGGCGCGGGCAAAGTTGCAAGTCCTGCTCCGGTGGAGCCGAGAGCAGCGAACCGATATCTGTCGAGACCAGCACGCGGGCGATCCCGGCCGCGCGGGCCTGGTCCACCGCATGCCGCCAGAGCGGTTTTCCCGCAAGCTCCCTGGTGTTCTTGCCCGGCAGGCCCTTGGACCCCGCCCTTAGCGGCACGAGGGCCAATGTCTCGCGTCCTGACTCAGCCATGATCGTCCCCCCCCGCAGGCGGGTCCATGTCGTGAAAGGTCTTTTGCAAGGGCCGGTCCCAGAACCCGGGATCGGCGAGTACTGTGGCGAACCGGTCCGCCGCGCATCCCTCCCCGAAACCGGCATCGGGCGGATGTCGACGGCCCCATTCGCGCAATAGGAACCCGGCGATGGCGCCGGCATCCTGCGCCGGACAGGCGTGGATAGAACCACTGTCCGCGCGGTTGGTCTGCCGTGTGCCCACGTCGAGGCTCGCCACGCCCAGGAAAGGGGCCTCGCGCACCCCGGCCGAGGAATTCCCGACGATACAGGCGGCGTTCTTCATGAGTTCGGAAAAATGCGAGAACCGCATCGAGGGCAGCACGCGGAACCGCTCGCGCGGCAGGGTGCGGATCGTGTCGAGAATCGCTTCGGCACCGGGGTCGTTATTGGGCAGGATCACCACGAAGGGTTTCCCTGACGCCTCGAGTGCCGCGAAGAAGGCCGCCGCCTGCGCACCCATGCTGTCCTGTTCCGAAGTGACGGGATGGAAGGTGCAGATGCCGTAGTCGGCAAAGGGGATCTCGTAGCGCGCGCGCACCGCGTCAAGCGTGACACCCGAGGGTGCGGCGTGGAAATCGAGCTCGGGAGAGCCTATCACATGGATCGTCGCACGCGCTTCGCCAAGCGCCATGACGCGCTGCGCCGCGCGCTCGGAACTGACGAAATGATGGCTGGCCAGCTTGGTGTTGCAGTGGCGAAACAGCTCGTCGATGGTGCCCGAGACCTCGCCGCCCTCGACATGGGCGCAGCGGATGTAATTGGTGGCGCAGACCAGCGCGCAGGCCAGCGCCTCGACCCTGTCACCATGCACCGCGACCAGGTCGGGGCGGTGTTCGGCAACATAGTCCGAAAACCCGGTGACCGTCTTGGCCAGCACCGTGTCCTGCGCATCCTCGATCCGCTGGTTGAGGAATTCGTGCACCGACACCCCGTCCATCCGGTGCACCTCGAGCTTTGTCATGCCGTAGCGTTCCAGCATGTGCATGCCCGTCACGAAGAATGTAACATCGTGCCCGGCATCGCGCGCGGCGCGCGCGAGGGGCTCCAGCTTGCCGAAATCGGCCCGCGTGCCGGTGACGAACAGGAGGCGCCGGCTGTCGGTCATTCCAGGTCGGCCCATGCCAGCTGCTGGTTGCGGGTGACAGCACGGGCCAGGCGCTTGCCGACCACCTTGTCGAAGTCGAACCCGGGGATTTCGCCTGATCCGGGGCGGCGAGCCCAGATGTCGCCTTCGGCGATGACATGGCCCGCCGGCAGGTCGGCCTCGGCTACGACGCTTGCACGGGCGAAGCGATAGACATCCTCCTCTGGGCCGGTGCGTTCCTTTGCGTTGTTGGCGGCCACCCAGATTTCGCGCGCGCGATCCACCAGCAGGCGCAGTTCGCCAGGGTCCATGGAGCAGCTTATATCGGGCCCCGCACGGTAGCGCGTGTCGGTGAAGTGCCGTTCCAGCACGCAGGCGCCCAGTGCCACGCTCGCCAGCGCCATTTCCGGGCCGATGGAATGATCGGAAAACCCCACTACAGCGCGGGGAAAGGCGGCCCGCAACTCGGTTATTCCTCGCAGCGAGACGATCTCGGGCGGGCTGGGGTAAAGGTTCGTGCATTCCAGCAGCGCATAGTCCACCCCCGCTGCATCCAGGATCTCGACGCTGGTGCGTACGCTGTCGATGCTCTGCATCCCGGTCGACATGATGACCGGGCGCCCCTTGGCCGCGATGTGGCGGATCAGCGGAAGGTTGTCCGCCTCGCCCGAGCCGATCTTGAAGGCAGGCACGTCCAGCGTGTCAAGTCGGTCGGCGGCGGCGCGAGAGAAAGGCGTCGAGATATAGATCAGCCCCAATCCCTCGGCATGGGCTTTGAGAGCGGCCTCCTCCTCCTCCGACAGGGCACAGCGCGCCATGACCTCCCAGATCGAGACGTCGGCATTGGGCGGAAAGATCGCCTTCGCCTCCTCGGTCATCTCGTCCTGGACGACGTGGGTCTGGTGCTTGACGCATTCACAACCCGCCGCAGCGGCAAGGGCAACCATGCGCTTGGCTACCTCCAGGTCGCCGCCATGGTTGATGCCGATCTCTGCGATAACAAGCGGTGGATGGCCGGGGCCGATGTCCCTGTGGGCGATTCTCATGGTGATCTCCGGTTCGGGGGCATCCCTCACTGGATCGGTATAGGCTTAGCCGCGCCGCGCCGCAATCTGCGCGCGTACAGCATTGGTCAGCGGTGTGCGCGTCGGAGACAGGGTTGCGCGGAGCGCCTCCCGGTCGGCACGCGCCGCTTGTGCCAGTGCCGTTTCGTCCGCCAGCAGGGCAACGTGTCGGGGCAGATCGGCTGCGCCGTCGGCGACCCGCCCGGTCGAGGCGATGGCATCGGCATGGGCGGGCGAGTTCGATGAAAGGTAGGGCATCCAGACCAGTGCCGCCCCGCAGCGCACCGCATCCACCCCGACACCCGAACAGGGCGAAAAAGCGAGCGTCCGGTCGCGGTGCACCACGCGGCGCATGAGCACGCCGGTCACGTCCTGCCAGTCGCGGCCTTCAAGTGCGCGGGTAACTTCGGGCTGGGCAGAAAGCGGCGTAAGGGGGTGCGCACGAACCAGCAGCGGTGTGGCCGAACCAGGCAGGGCAGAAAGGATCTGTTCGATCATCGGCGCGCTGACCCAACGGTTGTCCAGCAAGATGAGCGCACAAGTCGAATCCGGCGTGGCCATTGCGGCCCCTTCAATCGGCGTATCTTCATCGGCCAGGATCTCGAGGCTGCCCCGGGAAATCCTCTCCTCCGGGACGCCCCAGTCGCGCAGGAGCGCCTGAGAATGATCGTCCGAGACCACGAAGCCCGCCGGCAGGCTGGCCCATTCGCGGGTATAATCCATCGGCATGGCCGGCATTCG